>JBAUTD010000127.1:0-1608 GCA_049582045.1 Burkholderiales bacterium | reverse complement strand
GCCTCGGGCGGGGCTTCGCCTTCCCACGCGTCGACCGAGCCGAGCGCGATGCGGATGTCGCGCCAGCCGGCGAGAACCGGCACCGCCCTGCGGCCGGAGCTGAAACGCACGGCCTCCAGGGCGTCATTTGACATCGGGTCGTCCATGGCGACGACGAGGCGACCTTTCGCGTCGAGGCAGAGCGGCAATACGCGGTGGCGATGGCACTGCGCGCGAGGAACCAGGCGAACTGCCTCCGGGTCCGGCGGGAACCTCAGAACGTCCGCGCGCAGGATGCCCAGCTTGCGCACGAGCACCTCCTGCAGCTGATCGGGCTTGACCGCGCGCATATCGAGCAGCACCTTGCCGAGCGGTACATGCTTGCGAAAGCGCAGCCTCTCGACGCGCTGGCGCTCCAGTGCCTGCTTGAGCTGCGCCGGCGCAAGGATGTTCATCTCGACCAGCGCTTCGCCCAGCCGGCGCACGGGGCTTCGCCCGACTTTGTCCAGCGCCTCGAGCAATGCGGGAATGGACGCGATCACCCCCTCGGGCGGCGGCGGCGCCGGGGATTGCTCCGTCGCCGGCCCGGCGTCCTCGATTTCGAGCCGCAGTGGCTCGTGCCCACCTTCGACCCAGTCGAACGATCGCACCTGGCGCGCGGGAACGAGCAGCCGCGTCACGGCGGCATCGCCGGTCGGAGGATAGAGAAAGAGCGCCGAATCCCAACGGACCGCCCCGGCGCTCTCACCCTCCATGACTCTGCCATCGACCAACACGACGCGGTAGCGACGCCGCAGCTCGTCCACACTCGGGGGCGGCGCGGCGAAAGCAAGCGGACGTGTCAGGACAAGCCGCCGCAAGTCGGAGAACACGACCCAGTGCGCCCCGTGCGCGCCGTCCGGGCGGAAGAACAGGCCCCTGGCTTCGCCCAGCATGAGCACCTCGCCCTTCATCGAACCGTCCTGCAGGCTCTCGAGGTGCGCACGCTCGGGTCCGTCTCTCATTTCGCCGGGTGCCCACGGCGAAAGCGCAGGCGCCGGCCATTGCGTGAGCATGTTTCCACTTGGAACGGCGTGCAGCCTTACCGGTTCGCTGCGTGCCATCTGCGATTCGCTCTGGACCGGCTGCGGATCGGTGCGCCCGGAGACGCGATTCACGATGCTGTCAGACAGGATCAGGACACCGTCCGTCGAGTGCTTCATGCTCAGCTCCTTGCGCGGCCCCGTCCGCCGCTTTCACGACGCACGAGGACCTGACGCAATGATGTCACTCGCCGGCAATACCGATCGTAAGAGTTGGTGAATAGTCCGGCCCGCAAAAGCGCCCTTCCTGCTGCGGTATCCTGTGCCCTGGCATGGTCAACGGCCTCACGCTCATCGCCCTGGACCCTGAACGAACATGCGCGCGCTGATCTTCGACCTCGACGGCACCCTGGTGGACACGGTCTACGCGCACGTGTTCGCCTGGCAGCGCGCGCTGGCGGAGGCCGGCATGGCGATCGACGGCTGGCGCGTGCACCGCAGGATCGGCATGAGCGGCGGGCTTTTCACGCGCGCGGTCGCGCGCGAACTCGGGCGAGAGGTCAGCCGCGACGAGGCCGCGCTGCTGCAGCGCCGCCACGGCGAGATC
>JBAUTD010000126.1:0-2201 GCA_049582045.1 Burkholderiales bacterium | reverse complement strand
CTCCGGCGCCGACTCCTTGCCGTAGCGCGCCGGCGCGCCGGCCTGCTTCATCTGATCCGCGATGCGCGCGCCCTTGAGCCTTTCCAGGTCTGTTTTCTTCATCGTTGCGTTGCGTCCTTTCGGTTTGATTGGTTTAGCGCCGCGCGCGCTCGCGCTGCAGCAGGTACAGGCCGCTGCCGATCACGATCGCGGCGCCGAGCGCCACCGGCCAGCGCGGCACGTCGCCGAACACGAGGTAGCCGAAGATCGCCATGTACAGCACCTGCGGATACATGAACGGCGCGAGGGTCGAGGCCGAGGCGTAGCGGTGCGCCAGCGCGAGGAAGTAGTGCCCCACGCCGCCGAACACCCCCAGCAGCAGCATCAGCGTCCAGTGCAGCGCGTCGGGCGGCGCTTCCCACACCGCGATGGCGAACGGCGCGAGCCCCAGCGCCGGCACCAGCGCCGAGAGGAATTGCGTCGTCTCGGGCGGGTCGTAGGCCGCGAGGCGCCGGGTCATCATGTTGAACACGGCGTAGATGAAGGCGTTGATCACCGACAGGATCATCGCCGGATGGAAGGCCGCGCCGAACGGCCGCACGATCACCAGCACGCCGCAGAAGCCGACCACGATCGCGATCCAGCGCCGCGCGTCCATGCGCTCGCCCAGCAGCGGGACGCTAAGCAGCGCGATGATGATCGGCACCGAGAAGAAAATCGACGAAGTCACCGTGAGCTGCAGATACTGCAGCGCGGTGAAGTTGATCGCCGTCATCGACACCATCAGCAGACCGCGCACGATCTGCAGCTTCAGGCGCTTGCTGCGCGCGAGCGCGAGGCCGTGCACCGGCATGAGCAGCGCCGCCGACAGGGCCGCGTGCGACACGAAACGGATCCACACCACCTCGATCACCGGCACCGCGCGGATCAGCCACTTCGCGTTGCCGTCGAGCAGCGTGAAAAAAACGTAAGTGAGCGAAACGAAGCCGATCCCGACCAGGCGGTTGCGGGAACTGTCTGCGTGGAGCAATTGGATTCCAGGGCGCTGTTGCAGGCGCAATTATGAACGAGCGCGCGGTAAACCTCCGTGCGGAATGCCCGTTATGCCTGCATGGAGACCCGCCTCACCCTGCGCCCCGGCCAGCACGGCACGCGCAAGCTCCTCAAGCGCTTCGGCGAGCGCCTGGTGCGCGTTCGCTACCTGTACGACCCCGAGAGCGGCCGCCGCCTCAAGACCGTCGAGCTGATCGTCGAGTCCGTGCCCTGGGCTCCGCGCCCCAGGAAGCCGCGCCGCCGCGACGACGAAATCGTCGCCGTGCGAATCGCTTGGGACGAGACCGACCTGCGCGAGCGCGCCAAGCGCCTAGGCGCCGTCTGGCGCCCCACGCAGAAGGTCTGGGAAATGCACTGGTCCGACGCCCGCCGCCTGGGCCTGGCCGACCGAGTCGTCGATCCGTGACCCGCTTCCTTATCCTGCCGTCCCATATACCAACATATCTATGCCGGCAGATGCATCAATACTCACCTATATAGTTGCCTCTACATATAGATGCTTCTAGCATCCCACGCATGCAGGCTAATCACTAGTTAGTTGGCATGAATAGGCATAGCGCTTTCGAACTGGAGGTTCTTGGCTGGGTCGCCAATGACTACGAGGCACCTCACACAATTGCTGGAGACATCGCGCGCGAAACTGGCCGCCTCACGACCGAGTGCGAAGTTCGCGCGGCGCTTCTTGCTTTGGCGCAAAGCGGTATGGTTCAGGCGTACGCCTACGACGCGCGCGCTAATTGCTACAAACCCATCACGCATAGCGAGGCCGCAAGCACTGATGACCCGTGGTTCATGTCCACTGCAGCTGGCAACGCGGAGTTGGAGCGTGATGCCAACTAACCCGTCAATCCAGAGCGGACGGGCCGCGAAGCGCCGCGCTACGCTTAGTCTCCGAGGCGGCCCGCCGCCTGATTTCCAACGTTAGCGGGCAATGAAAGCGCATCAGCTTAGCTTCGGCGGAGCGGTCCTGGAGCGCGGGTTCTGGCTCTACGTTTGGCGTGTAACGAACGGCACGAAGCGGTTCCTGTATGTGGGTCGCACGGGCGATAGCTCGTCGCAGTTTGCGGCATCGCCATTCGCTCGAATCGGGCAGCACCTAGACCTCAGGCCGAAGGCGAGCGCAAACATGCTCCATCGCCATATCCGCAGCCGTGGCCTCGACCCAAAGC
>JBAUTD010000125.1:0-2113 GCA_049582045.1 Burkholderiales bacterium | reverse complement strand
GCGCCGCGGGTGCGGCGGCGCCGACCAGCAGCTTGGGCGAATGGGGATTGTGGCAGCTCCAGCACGGCTTCGATTCGCCGTGCGCGGCGAGCGCGATCTGGCGCTGCTCCGCGGGCCTGGCCGGGTCCTTCGAGTGGCAGCGGGTGCACAGCTGCGCGGTGTCGGTCGGGACGGTCAGCCTGAGCTTGTCCGGGTGCTGCGGGCCGCTCGCCGAGTGCCGGAACATGCCTTTGTCGTCGCGGCCTCCCGCCGCGCCGTGGCAGACCTCGCACTTGACGACCTTGTGGATGCTTGCGCTGTCGTGCACGCCGTGCGACCACTCGGCATAGCGCTCGGCGTGGCACGAGCCGCAGGACTCGGTGTTCTCGTACTTCGGCCTGTCGGAGGCGATTTCCGCCACCGCGTTGCCCCGGTAGTGCCCGTAGCGGTAGAACGAGCCGGCGGTGAAGTAGGACTTCGCCGCCAGGCCGGCCGCCCCGAGGACGCCCAGCAGAACGATGAGCCGTGCGATGTGCTTCGGCATCGTCTTGCCCCCGCGCGCCGCTCAGCGCTCGAAATCGAACTTGGCGGTGATCTCCCGCGCTGCGTTCGGTCTCCTGATGTGCACCGTGATGGTGTGGGGATTCATGCCCGAGATCCGGAAGTAATTGCCGTAGCTCGGGGGAGGCGTCGCCATCAGCTCGAGCGTCCTGGTTTCGCCGCCCATGACCGGGTCCGAAACCGTCGCCTTCACCTTCGCATCGGCGATCGGCGCCCCGGTCGTGCTGTCGAACAGCGAGACGTTCACGTGGTAGTAGCCCTTGCCGGTCGGAATGCCGCCGTGCATGGTGGCTTCCGCCGAGCCCGGCTTGAGGTTCTCCCCGCGCAGTGTTCCGGCCGAGATGACGCCGAGATAGATCTCGGTTCCCGCGATGACCTGGTGATCTCCGCCGGGACGCTCGGATGGCGCCGCTGCGCCGGCCGGCTCGGCCTTGGCGGGGGCGACCCCCGCGTTGACCATGTAGACGATGGCGCTGCGCAGCTCGGTGTCGGTGAGGTCGGCCATTCCGCCGCGCGCGGGCATGCCGCCGTGTCCCCGGGTCGCGGAGCGCACCAGGGTGTCGAGCCCTTCTTTCAGGCGCGGGATCCATGCCGAGCGGTCGCCGATCCTCGGCGCGCCGTCGACGCCGGCCGCATGGCACTTGACGCACTGCGCCTGCACGATCTGCTCGCCGCTCCGGTCGGCCATCGGCGCCGACTTGTCGATCGGCGTGGCCCAGTGCCCGCCGGAGTGGTTGACCATGTAGGTGATCGCGAGCTCCAGCTCGTAGTCGCTGACGCCCGCGTTGCCTCCGTGGGCCGGCATCTTGCGGATGCCCCGGATCGCGTGCTGGGTGAGGCTGGTCAGGCCCTGCTCGGCGCGGCCTTTCCAGGCGCTTTCGTCGCCGATCTTCGGCGCGCCGTTCGCGCCGGTGGCGTGGCAGGCGGCGCACACCGCCTCGACCACCTCCTGGCCGCTGCGCACGCTTGCCTGCGCCTGTTGCGTCGCGAGCGGTATCGCGAGGGCGAGCAGCGCGAGGGCGCTCGCGCACTTGAATGTTCCGACGGGGCGGATCATGGCAACCTCCTGCGACAGTGGCCGCGTTGTGAGCAGCATGCGCGCCGCGCCCCGTCAGGCGGATGACCGGCGGATTACATCTTTGTCATCCGGGCGCGCTGCCTGACTTATGATGCACACTGCGGGAGTGCGGCGAGGCGCAAGGGCGCGACATGAAGCTTCTCATCGTCGAAGACGAGCCCAAGACGGCGGATTACCTGAACAAGGGCCTGACCGAAGCGGGATTCGTCGCCGATGTCGCGCGCAGCGGAATCGACGGCCTGCACCTGGCGCTGACCGAGCACTACGATCTCATGGTGCTCGACGTGATGCTGCCCGGGATGAACGGCTGGGAGATCCTGCGCGGCGTGCGCGCGGCCGGCAAGGAAACGCCGGTCCTGTTCCTGACCGCGCGCGACCAGGTCGACGATCGCGTCAAGGGCCTCGAACTCGGTGCCGACGACTACCTCGCCAAGCCGTTTGCCTTCGCCGAGCTGCTGGCGCGCGTGCTCGCGCTTCTGCGCCGCGGCGCGGCGG
>JBAUTD010000124.1:0-6284 GCA_049582045.1 Burkholderiales bacterium | reverse complement strand
GTACAGCGCGAAGGCGCCGACCAGCGCGGCGCCGAGCGACGGCGCGAGGGTGGTGCGAGTCACGATCAGCAGGCCGAGCACCAGCCCCGAGGCGGCGACCATCTGCTCGGCGAACGGGGGCACCAGTCCGGCGAAACCCAATATCCCTCCGGCGAGCATCGCGCCGAGGAAGGCGCCCGGCACCATCCAGTGCGCGCGGCCCCCGAGCTGCGCGGCCCACATCCCGACCGCGACCATCGCGACCAGGTGGTCGAGCCCCGTGAAGGGGTGCAGGAACCCGGCGGCGGCGCCCGCCGCGACGCCGTGGAACGGGTGCGCGGCGGCCGCGCCGCTGATCGATGCGAGAAGAAGACCTACCGTGATGCGGCGCATAACATGCCCTCCGTTTCGATGAACTGGATGATGGTGTCCAGGCCCAGGCCCGTCTTGAGGTTGGAGAACACGAAGGGGCGCTCGCCGCGCATCTTCTTCGCGTCGCGCTCCATCACCTCGAGCGATGCGCCCACCAGCGGCGCGAGGTCGATCTTGTTGATCACCAGCAGGTCGGACTTGGTGATCCCCGGCCCGCCCTTCCTCGGGATCTTGTCGCCGGCGGACACGTCGATCACGTAAAGCGTCAGGTCCGAGAGCTCCGGGCTGAAGGTGGCGGCGAGGTTGTCGCCGCCGGACTCGATGATCACCAGCTCGAGCGCGGGGAAGCGCCGCGCCAGGCGCGCCACCGCTTCGAGGTTGATCGAGGCGTCCTCGCGGATCGCGGTGTGCGGGCAGCCCCCTGTCTCCACCCCGATGATCCGCTCGGGCGCGAGCGCCTCGTTCCTCACCAGGAACTGGGCGTCCTCCTCGGTGTAGATGTCGTTGGTGACCACTGCGATGTCGTAGCGTCCGCGCAGCGCGCGGCACAGCGCCAGCGTCAGCGCGGTCTTGCCCGAGCCCACCGGCCCGCCGATGCCCACTCTCAATGTCATGACCGGAACAACCTCGAATACTGGGTTTCGTGGAGCGACGAGAGCACGGCCAGCCCGGGCGCGAAGTTGCCCGTCTCCCCTTCGCCGAGATCGCGCAGGCGCGCGCCGAGCGCGAGCAGGATTTTCTGGCCGTCGGTCTGCCCGAGCGGCACTGCCTTCACCGCCGCCATCACCTGGTTTTCGAGCCAGGCCCACAGGTAGGCCGCGAGCGCCGCGCGCACATCGAGCCCCCAGCCACGAACGGCATGGGCATAGGCGAGAGGAAATGAAATTTCCTCGTCCTCGATCGCATCAAGCCCAAGATTCCCGAGAAGAGCCGCGAGGGAGTAGCCCATCTGAAGCGTCTCGGCGCGCAGCTCGGCGGTCTCGCGGCTCGCGAGGAACTCTTCGTTCCAGCGCGCATCGGGCGTCTCGATCATCCTGCGCAGCAGCGGCGCTTCCATCCTCAGGACCGAGAACTCGAGCACGTCGCCGATCCAGCGCTGCGCGCTTTGCGCGTCGCTGACCAGCCCGGCCTCGATCGCCGCCTCCAGCCCCCCCGAATAGCTGTACGCGCCGACCGGCAGGGTCGGGCTCGCGAGCTGCAGCAGCCTGGGATCAATGGTCGTGGTCATGATGATGATCGTGAATCTTCCCGCCGTGCGCGTGCCCGCCCGCGTAGGCGCCCGCCTCGGGCTCGAACGACGCCTCGATGGTCGACACCCTGGCGCCCAGCTGCTTCACCATCTCTTCCAGCACGTGGTCCGCGGCGATGCGCAGGAACCCTTCGCCGACCTGCACCGGCACGTGCCGGTTGCCCAGGTGGTAGGCAACGCGCGCGAGCTCGGCCGACTCGATGTGCGCGAGCTTCTCGGGCTCGGCGAGCACCTCGATCACGCGACCGTCCGAAGCGGTCACCAGGTCGCCGCCGCGCAGGATCTCGCCGCGCGGCAGCATGAGCGCCGCCTCCTCGCCGGAGACCAGCCGGGTGCGCAGGCGGCTCTTCTGGCGCAGCTCGAACGGCAGCCTGAGCTGCCCGCTCGGCGCGCGCGCGCCTCGTTCGGCTCTGGAGACGATCTCGATCATCAGAACAGAAAGTATCGCTGCGCCATGGGAAGCACCTTGGCCGGCTCGCACACCAGCAGCTCGCCGTCGGCGCGCACCTGGTAGGTCTCGGGATCGACGTCGATCCTCGGTTGCAGGGCATTGTGCAGCATGTCCTTCTTGCCGATGTCGCGCGTGCCGGCCACCGCCATCAACGGCTTGGCGAGACCGAGATCCCTCAGCTCCGGATCTTTCATCGCGGCCTGCGACACGAAAGTCACCGAGGTGCGCAGCGCCTGCCCGAAGGCGCCGAACATCGGCCGATAGTGCACCGGCTGCGGGGTCGGGATCGACGCGTTCGGATCGCCCATCGCCGCCGCCGCGATCATGCCCCCTTTCAGGATCAGCGAAGGCTTGACGCCGAAGAACGCCGGCTTCCACAGCACCAGGTCCGCGAGCTTGCCTTCCTCGACCGAGCCCACGACGTGCGCGATCCCGTGCGTGATCGCGGGGTTGATCGTGTACTTGGCGATGTAGCGCTTGACCCGCTCGTTGTCGTTCTTCGCGCCGCCTCCGCGCTGGACTTTCATCTTGTGGGCGGTCTGCCAGGTGCGCAGGATCACCTCGCCCACGCGGCCCATCGCCTGCGAGTCCGACGACATCATCGAGAACGCGCCCAGGTCGTGCAGGATGTCCTCGGCGGCGATGGTCTCCTTCCTGATGCGCGATTCGGCGAACGCCACGTCCTCGGCGATCGACGCGTCGAGGTGGTGGCAGACCATCAGCATGTCGAGGTGCTCGGCGATGGTGTTGACCGTGTAGGGCCGGGTCGGGTTGGTCGACGAGGGTAGCACGTTCGGCTCGCCGCACACCCGGATGATGTCGGGCGCGTGGCCGCCGCCCGCGCCCTCGGTGTGGAAAGTATGGATGGTGCGGCCCTTGAACGCCTTCACCGTCGCCTCGACGAAGCCCGACTCGTTCAGCGTGTCGGTGTGGATCGCGACCTGCACGTCCATCCTGTCGGCCACCGCGAGGCAGTTGTCGATCGCGGCCGGCGTGGTGCCCCAGTCCTCGTGCAGCTTGAGCCCCATCGCTCCGGCGCGCACCTGTTCCTCGAGCGGCGCCGGCAGGCTCGCGTTGCCCTTGGCGTAGAAGCCGAGGTTCATCGGGAAGGCGTCGGCCGCCGCCAGCATCGAGCGGATGTGCCACGGGCCCGGCGTGCAGGTGGTGGCGAAGGTGCCGGTCGCGGGCCCGGTGCCGCCGCCGAGCATGGAGGTGACGCCGCTCATCAGCGCCTCTTCGATCAGCTGCGGGCAGATGAAGTGGATGTGGCTGTCGATGCCGCCGGCGGTGACGATCATGCCCTCGCCCGCGATCGCCTCGGTCCCCGCGCCGACCGGGATCGTGACGCCGGGCTGGATGTCGGGGTTGCCCGCCTTGCCGATCTTCCAGATGCGGCCGTGCTTGATGCCGATGTCGGCCTTGACGATGCCCCAGTGATCGACGATCAGCGCGTTGGTGATCACGGTGTCTGCCACTTTTTCGGAGGGCAGCTGGCCCTGCCCCATGCCGTCGCGGATCACCTTGCCGCCGCCGAACTTCACTTCCTCGCCGTAGACCGTGCAGTCCTTCTCGACCTCGATCCACAGCTCCGTGTCGGCCAGCCGCACCCGGTCGCCGACCGTCGGCCCGTACATCTCCGCATAGGCCTGCCTCGTGATCTTCATTTGAGCTTCCCCATCACCTGGCCGTTAAAGCCATAGACTTTTCTATTTCCAGAAAGGGAAACCAACTCCACCGTGCGCGTCTGACCCGGCTCGAAGCGCACCGCGGTGCCGGCGGCGATGTTCAGCCGCATGCCGTAGGCCCGGTCGCGCTCAAAGCCGAGCGCCGGGTTGGTCTCGAAGAAATGGTAGTGCGAGCCGACCTGCACCGGCCGGTCGCCGGTGTTGACCACCTCGAGCCTCACCGTCCTGCGCCCGGCGTTGAGCTCGATCTCGCCCGCGGCCGCCTTCAGCTCGCCCGGAACCATCGCATCATCCTCCCCTGCCTGTTGCGCCGCTGCGCGAGGAAGCCGCGCACCGCGCCGATCTGCTTCGCGTCGAACAGCGCCGGCGCGTGCCCGACGCCCTCGAATTCCACCACCTGGGTGGCGGGCTTGCGCCTGCGCATCTCGTCCACCGTGCCCGGCAGAAGCACGTCCGATTGCGCCCCGCGCAGCACGAGCACCGGGCAGTCGACCGCGTTCCACACCGTCCACAGGTCGATGCCGCGCAGGAACGTCGGGCCGATCGGCA
Source organism: Burkholderiales bacterium (assembly GCA_049582045.1). Classification (GTDB taxonomy): domain Bacteria; phylum Pseudomonadota; class Gammaproteobacteria; order Burkholderiales; family SG8-39; genus DAHVFK01. The sequence continues at coordinate 1,999 of JBAUTD010000124.1, read as the reverse complement.
GCTCGGGGTCGCCTTGCGTGTTCCACTGGCCGATCGCCGGGTCGAAGCGGAAGTACCAGCGCCCGTCCTCGTGCCGCCGCAGGCTGTGCTCGACGAGGTGTTCCCATTGCCGTTCGGTGAGCGGCCCGAACGTGGCGAAGGTCTCGCGGATGTATTCCTCGGCCGCGCGCCGCTCGCCGAAGCCGCCCGGCCGGCCGACGTGGCCCTTGAGCCGGAACAGCCCGTTCCAGGGCACGAAGGGCCCGACGTCGTTCAGCACCAGGCGCCCGATCGGCGAGTTGCGCTTCGCCGCGAGCAGCATCCCGATCAGCCCGCCCATCGAAGTGCCGACCCAGTCGAGGCTGCGCTTGCGCAACTCGCGCTCGCTGCCGGAGCGCACCGGCGGGGTCACGTGCGCGATCAGCGCGGCGGCGTCCGACAGGTAGGTCGAGAAGCTGTAGCCGGACTTGTCCTCGAGCCAGGCGCTCTCGCCGCGGCCCACCACGTCCATGCACACCACGCGGAAGTCGCCCGCGAGCGCGTCGGCGAGGAAGTCGAAGTCGCGGCTGTTGCGCGACAGTCCGTGCACGCACATGACGACGTGCGGATTGTCCGCGTCGCCCCAGTCCGTGAACGCGACGCGGTGAAAGCCCTCGGGACCAAGGCTGAGGATGCTGCTCTGGCGCATGTCGCTCGTTCCGGGTCAGGGAATCGGGTTGTGCACCGTGACCAGCTTGGTGCCGTCGGGGAAGGTCGCCTCGACCTGGATCTCGGGGATCATCTCGGGCACGCCCTCCATCACCTCGTCGCGCCCGAGCAGCGTCGCGCCCCAGCCCATCAGCTCGGACACGCTGCGGCCCTCGCGCGCGCCTTCCATGATCGCGGCGCTGATCAGCGCCACCGCTTCCGGGTAGTTGAGCTTGAGGCCCCTGGCCCTGCGCCGCTCCGCGAGCAGCGCGGCGGTGAACAGCAGCAGCTTGTCTTTTTCTCGCGGCGTAAGTTCCATGCAGAGTCTCGGTGGCCGGTTCAGCTCACGCAAGGATAGTGCCTGCGATCCGGCGCTGCGGAGCGAAGCCCATGATGCACCAAAAATGTGACAATGAGAAACGCCTGCACCAGTTTGGCGCGATGACTTCGACGGAGAGATCCACGACATGACGAAGCGGATTCTGCTCGGAATGCTGACCCCGTCCTCGAATACCGTCCTCGAGCCGGTCACCGCCGCGATGCTCTCCGGTCTGCCCGAGGTGAGCGCTCATTTCGGCCGCTTCAGGGTGACCGAGATCGCGCTGTCGCAACGCGCGCTGGGACAGTTCGACGACGGCGAGATCCTGCGCGCGGCCGAGCTGCTGTCGCACGCGAAGCTGCAGTGCATCGGCTGGAACGGAACCTCGTCGGGCTGGCTCGGCTTCGCCGCGGACGAGCGCCTGTGCGATGCAATCACCGCGGCGACCGGAACCCCGGCCTGCACCTCGGTGCTCGCGCTGAACGAGATTTTCCGCTCCACCGGCGTCGCGCGCTTCGGCCTCGTTTCGCCCTACCTCGAGGACGTACAACAGCGGATCGTCGCCAACTACGCGCGCTCGGGATTCGAGTGCGTGGCCGAGCGCCACCTCGGGCTGCAGGACAACTACTCGTTCTCGGAAGTGAGTGCCGATCGGCTGCGCGCAATGGCGCGCGAAGTCGCCAAGGCGAAGCCCCAGGCGATCACCATTTTCTGCACCAACCTGCGCGGGGCGCCGCTCGCCGAGGAGCTCGAGCGCGAGCTCGGCATCCCGGTCTACGACAGCATCGCCGCCGTGGTGTGGAAGTCGCTCAAGCTCACCGGCGTCGACACCCGGCGCGTGCAGGGCTGGGGCCGGCTGTTTCGCGAGGTCTGAAGGCCGTGCAGCGCCTGGATCTCGTCGTGCGCAACGCGCGCCTCGCGACCGAGTCCGAAGAGCGGCGCTGCGACATCGGCGTCGCGGACGGGCGCGTGGCCGCGCTCGGCGAAGGCCTGCAGAAGGGCGCGCGCGAGATC
>JBAUTD010000123.1:0-1523 GCA_049582045.1 Burkholderiales bacterium | reverse complement strand
CTCGAACCCCGGGCGGATGAGCGAGGCGAACTCGAACACCGCGCCGCTGGGACGATTCGCGCTCGCGAGCAGGAAGCCGAACACCGGTTCGTACACCCCCTGCTGCGCCTGCATCGCGCGCGCGGTGAGGCCGACCTTCCAGCCGGCCTGCCGCTGTCCCTCGCGCTCGCAGCGCGCGAGCAGCTCGAGCTGGGTCCGGTAGGCTTGGTCGAGGGTCATGGCGCCGGGCGCTTGCGCAGCAGGTAGCGGTGGCTGCCCTCGAGCACGAGCTCGTTACGCTGGTTGTGGACCGTCGCGCGCATCGCGAGCACGCCGGTCGTACGCTGGGCAACGAGCTCGGCGACTTCGAGCTGGGGATAGAGCGTGTCGCCGGCGTACACCGGCCGCAGGAATTTCGCGCTGCACTCGAGCATCGCGACCAGCGAGTCGGCCACCAGGTGCGGAAAGACCCCGGCCCCGGCGGCGGTCTGGATCATGACCTGCATGCCGTGCGCGAGCATGCCGGGATGGCCGCGCCGGCGGCAGTATTCGAGGTCGTAGTGGATCGGATCGTTGTCCCCCGAGGCGAGTTGGAACGCGCCGAATAGGGCGTCGGTCTGAGTGCGGGACGGGATCCAGAAGCGCTCGCCGACGGCGAAGTCTTCGAACCAGCGCGTGGCGGCGAAGCGGTGGTCCCTGGCGGCGTCGAAGTCCTGCGGCATGACGCTATGCTAGCGCGAGCTGCTCGGCGACGCGTATGCCCACCTCGACAAAGTGCTCGCGGCGATCGTCGATCAGGGGAATCACCCCGTCATGCCGCTCGACGCCATCCACCGTCAAGCACATCTCGTCGCCCGTTTGCGCGACGACGATGTGATACACGGTCTCCCGATAGCGGTAGTGGATCCTGAACGTCTGCCAATCCGCGGGCAGGCAGGGCGCGAGACGCAGCTTGTCCCCCTCGAGTCGCAGGCCCAGCAGGGACTCCACGATGAGCCGGTACATCCAGCCGGCCGAGCCGGTGTACCAGCTCCATCCGCCGCGCCCGGTGTGCGGCGCGAGCGCGTAGACGTCGGCCGCCATGACGTACGGTTCGACCTTGTAGGTGGCGATAGCTTGCGCCGATGCCGCGTGGTTCACCGGGTTGATCATGGCGGTGAGCTCCCACGCGCGCCGCGCATCGCCCAGGGCGGCGAATGCCATTGCGGCCCAGATCGCGCCGTGCGTGTACTGTCCGCCGTTCTCTCTCACCCCCGGCACGTAGCCTCGGATGTAGCCGGGGTCCAGAGCCGACTTGTCGAAGGCCGGATCGAGGAGCTGGATAAGCGCGTGCTCGCGGCGCACGAGCCGCTCGTCCACTGCCTGCATGGCCATGCGCGCGCGCTGCGCGTCGCCCGCCCCGGAGAGCACGGACCAGCTCTGCGAGATCGAGTCGAGCTGGCATTCCGCGTTGCCTGCCGAGCCGAGCGGCGTGCCGTCGTCGAAGTAGGCGCGGCGGTACCACTCGCCGTCCCAGCCGTGCCGCTCGATGCTCTGGCGCAGCC
>JBAUTD010000122.1:0-1900 GCA_049582045.1 Burkholderiales bacterium | reverse complement strand
TCCACTTACGTCAAGCGCGGCCGCACAGTGAGCGTGGTGCGCACGGCCGTCTACGGCGCCGGAGACAGGCTCGTTGCGGACGTCACCACGAGCCACGTGCTCTCGAGCTGAATCCGCCGGCTCATTTCCACAGTCGGCGCATCAGGGCGGCAACTGGTAGCCGGTGTCGCGGAACAGGCGCAGGGCCGCGTCGACGGCCTGCGCGTCGTAGAGGCGGCCGCGCCCGCGCTCGATCTCGGCCAGCGCCGCCTCGATGCCCAGCCCTGGGCGGTAGGGCCGGTGCGACGACATCGCCTCGATCACGTCGGCCACCGCCATGATGCGCGCTTCGAGCAGGATTTCGTCGCCCTTGAGGCCATGCGGGTAGCCGCTGCCGTCCATGCGCTCGTGATGCTGGAGCACGATCTGCGCCACCGGCCACGGAAAGTCGACGTCCTTGAGGGCGCCGTACCCGGCCTCGGGGTGCGCCTGAATCAGCTTGTACTCGACCTGGCTGAGCTTGCCGGGCTTGGCGAGAATCTCGGCCGGAACGGTGATCTTGCCGATGTCGTGCAGATGGCCGGCGACGCGCAGGCCCTCCTGGCGGCGCGCGTCGAAGCCGAGCTGCGCGCCGATCGCCGCGGCGATCTCGGCCACGCGCCTTTCGTGGCCGGCGGTGTAGGGGTCGCGCATCTCGCTCAGGTTGGTCGCCACCTCCACGGTGCTCATGAATGCCGTTTCGAGCTGCGTCACGTAGGCCTGGATCTGCGCCTCGGCGCGCTTGTGCTCCGAGATGTCCTGGAACAGCGCGACGATCGCGGGTCGCCCGGCGTAGGTCGCCCGCGCGCCGTGCGCGCCGATGTCGATCGTCGAGCCGTCCTTGCGCAGGCCGACGAATTCGTAGCTCTCGTGCGGCACTTCGCCCTCGATCCGCCGCCGCATCAGCCTGGCGACCCGGTCGCGGTCCGGCTGCGCAATCACCGACGCGGGTTCGCGGCCGATCAGATCGGCGGCCGACGCGTAGCCGAAGATCTCGGCGCAGCGCGGATTGACGAAGCTGAATCTGCCGTCCTGGATCACCCAGATGCCGGCGATCGACTGGTCGATCAGGCCGCGGAAATGCTCCTCCGCCGCGCGCAATTCCAGCTCCGCGGTCTTGCGGCGCTGGATGTCCTCGACCACCGAGATGAAGTACGCCGGGCTGCCGTCGGCGTGCCGCGCGAGCGCGGAGGTGAGGTTGCCCCAGACGATGGTGCCGCCCTTGCGCAAATAGCGCTTTTCCTTCGAGTAGGTGTCGAGCTCGCCCGCCAGCATGCGCCGCACCGCGTCGAGGTCGCCTTCGACGTCGTCCGGGTGCGTGATGGACTGGAACGTTCCCGCGAGCAGCTCTTCCCGGCCGTAGCCGACGATCTGGCACAGCTTGTCGTTCACCTGCAGCCAGCGGCCGTCCGGCGCCACGATGGCGATCCCGACCGCGGCCTGCTCGAAAATGGCGCGAAAGCGCAGCTCGCTCTGGCGCAGCGCGCGCGCGGCGGTCGTGCTGTCGGTCACGTCGCGCGCCATCCCGCGCACCACGGGAGAAGGCACGTCTTCCGAGCGCAGCGTGTTGTGGTACTGCCAGTAGCGGACCTGGCCGCTTCGCGTCACGACCGCCATGATTCCCGTGGCGCTGCCGTGCGCGCGGATCGCGTCGATGTAGGCCGGAAACTGGTGGCGCGTCCCCGGCGTGAGCACCTCGCGCAGGTTGGCGCCGACCAGCGAGCCCTGCTCGTAGCCCAGCATCCTGTAGGCGGCGGCGTTGACCGACAGCAGCTTGCCGTCGAGATCGTGGGTGCAGATCAGGTCCTGGCTGTTCTCCACCAGGTCGCGGTAGCGGTCCTCGCTCTCGCCGCGGGCGGCCTGCGCCTCGTCGAGCGTGCGC
>JBAUTD010000121.1:0-4878 GCA_049582045.1 Burkholderiales bacterium | reverse complement strand
GGGCCGAAGCGCGCGATGCGCCCGATGAGCGAGGCGCACATCGCGGCCAGATGGACCATCGAGCCCTCGCGCCCGATCGACCCGCCGGAGGCGACCGAAAACAGCGAGGATCCGCTGCGCGCCAGCGCCTGGCGCACCGGGATGCGCCCGTCGCCGATGGAGATCGCCTCCATGTAGTCCGAAGACACGCCCTTGTAGGCCCATCTGCGGCTGAGCTGCAGCAGCAGCCCCGCGACTACGCCGCCGACGGCCGGGAACACGATGCGCAGGTACCAGGGCAGGATCTCGGCGATCTCGACCAGGCCGCCGGTATGGCGCGTGGCGAGCCACTCGAGGCCGCGGATCGCCTCGCGAAACGCGATCGTCGCCAGTGCGCCGACGAACCCTACCAGCGCGGCCCAGACCAGCATGGTGTGGACCTCGGACAGCCGAAAGCGCTCCGACAGGCGCAGGCGCAACCGGGCAAGGCGGGAGGCGGTCATTTCAGCAGCAGGGCGACGCCGCTCGCCACCAGCAGTACGGCGACCACGCGCTTGAAAGTCATCTCGGGCATCCCGTGGTGCACGCGCTCACCCAGCACCATGCCGATCACCATCGCCGGCAGCAGCAGCGCGATCAGCGCGACCGCCCGCGCATCGTAGAAGCCCAGCCCGCCGTAGCCGCCGGCGCGCAGCAGCGCGAGCAGAAACAGGATCGCCGACATGGTGGCGCGAAAGCGCGCCTTGTCGAGGTCGAGCGCGTTCAGGTAAATAACGAAGATGGGCCCGGCCATGCCCCCGAACAGCGTGCTCAGCAACCCGCCGCCCACGCCCGCGAGCGGCGCGAGCCACGCGCGCGGCGCGTGCAGCACCGCCTTGCGCGGTGCGAGCGTCCACAGGGCATAAACGATGATGAACAGCGCAAGCGCCTTGCGCAGCAGCTCGGGATGCAGCGCCTTGAACAGCCACAGCCCCGCTGCCGCGCCCGCGACCGTGGGCAGGAGCAGGCCGCGCACGCCGCGCCACTCCACGTGCCTGAACTCGCGCACCGTCTGCCCGAACGAGGCGACGATGCCGAGCGTGGTAATGACCGGAATCACCGCGCGCAGCGGCAGCACGAGCACCAGCAGGGGAATCGCCACCACCCCGGCGCCGAAGCCGGTCGCGCCGCGCAGCGTGTACGCGGCGACGACCACCAGCGCGCACCAGGCGAGCTGCCATGCGCCGGCAGTTGACTGCAGTGTTTCGATCACGAATCGGGAAGCAGCACTACCTTGCCCATCACGCGCCGCTCGGCCATGTCCTGGACCGCCCGCGCCGCTTCTTCCAGCCGGTAGGTCGCCGAAATGTGCGGGCGCAGCCTGCCTTGCGCGAACCATTCCCCCAGCTGCTCGAGCGCGGCGGCGAATTCGCCCGGCGCGCGCTTGGTCCATTCGCCCCAGTACACGCCCACGATCGAGCGCTCCATGAGAAGCGGCAAGTTGAGCGCGATCTTCGGGATTTCGCCGGCGGCGAAGCCGATCACCAGCAGGCGCGCGCGCCAGGCGGACGAGCGCAGCGCCGCCTCGGTGTAGGCGCCGCCGACCGGGTCGTAGATCAGGTCGGCGCCCTTGCCGGCAGTGATTTCCTTGATGCGCGCGCGCAGGTCCTCCGCGGCGTAGTCGATCGTCTCGTCGGCGCCGTGCTCGCGGCACACCACGAGCTTTTCCTTGCTGGACGCCGCGGCGATCACGCGCAGGCCGAGGATCTTGCCGATCTCGACCGCGGCCAGGCCGACGCCGCCGGCCGCGCCGAGCACCAGCAGCGTCTCGCCCGGGCGGGCGTCGGCGCGGTTGCAAAGCGCGTGGTGCGAAGTGCCGTAGGTGAGCAGGAACGACGCCGCGGTGGGATAGTCCATCTGCGCCGGGATCGGCACCAGGCGCGTGTTGGCGCCCGCCAGGCACTCCTCGGCAAAGCCACCGAAGCCCCCGGCACCGAGGACCCGGTCTCCCGGCTTTACGTGCGTCACGCCCTGGCCGACCTCCTTCACCACGCCGGCGAACTCGGAGCCGGGGGTGAAAGGCGGCGTCGCCTTCACCTGGTACTTGTTCTGGATGATCAGGACATCGGGAAAATTGACGCTCGCCGCCTTCACCGACACCACGACCTCGCCCGGGCCCGGCCTGGGCGAAGGGATATCCTCGACCACCAGGGTCTCGGGTGGCCCGAACTGCTTGCAGATCACTGCCTTCATGGAGTTTCCGTCGCAAGAGCGCTAGTGGGAACGGCTCGCCAGCCCGCCGTCGATCGTAAGTATGCACCCCGAGGTGTAGGCCGAGCGATCCGAAACGAGAAACAGCGCCGCCGCGGCGATCTCCTCGGGCGTCGCGGGGCGGCCGAACGACATGTTGGCGAACAGCTCCTGGTAGCGCGCGGGATCGCCCAGCAGCGTCTCGGCGCGCTGCTTGTACAGGCTGGTCAGGCGGTCGGTAGACACCGGCCCGGGGTTGATCCCCAGCACGCGGATGCCGTCAGCGTGCGAGGCCCCGCCGAGCGCACGGGTGAACGCCATCAGACCCGCATTGGCGGTGCTGCCGGCGATGTAGGCCGCGTCCATCTTCTCGCCCGCGCTGCCGATGATGTTGAGGATCACGCCGCGCCGGCGCTGCTTCATCGAGGCGTAGACCCGCCGGCTGAGGTTGATATAGCCGAACACTTTCAGGTCCCAGGCGCGGCGCCAGGTTTCCTCGTCGATCTTGAGCAGGTCGCCGCCCGGGATCGCGCCGGCGTTGTTGATCAGGATGTCGATTTCGCCCGCCCAGTCCGCGAGCGCCTCGGGCGCGCCCCGCTGCGAGAGGTCGATCGCCTTCGCGTCCGGTCCCGCTGCCGGGTTGCGCGCCGCGACGAGCACTTCGCAGCCCTCGGCGGCGAGCGCCTCGGCGCAGGCCTTGCCGATGCCCTTCGACGCGCCGGTGACCAGCGCGCGCCGGCCCGCAAGGTTCAGATCCATAAAACAGCCCTCCCTCGATCGCGCAAATTTGGTTAGTCTTGCACATCCGCGATGCCGACCCTGACCACCGACGATGGCGTGAAGCTGTACTACGAGGAGACCGGCAGCGGTACGCCGATCCTGTTTGTACACGAGTTTGCAGGCGACTGCCGCAGCTGGGAGCCGCAGGTGCGCCACTTCTCCCGGCGCTACCGCTGCATCGCCTACAACGCGCGCGGCTACCCCCCCTCGGATGTGCCGCCCTCGCCCGATTCGTATTCGCAGCAGCGCGAGCGCGACGACGTGCGCGCGGTTCTGGACGCGTTGAAGATCGAGCGCGCGCACGTGGTCGGGCTGTCGATGGGCGCCTTCGCCACGCTGCACTTCGGCATGGCGTACAGCGCGCGGGCGCTGACGCTGGTGACAGCCGGCGTGGGCAGCGGGGCGCACAAGGACGAGTACGCGCGCTTCCAGGCCGATTCGCGCGCCAATGCAAAGACGATGCTCGAGCGCGGCATGGCGCATTTCGCCGCGAGCTACGGCGAGAACGCCACCCGCGTGACCATGAAGGCGAAGGATCCGCGCGGCTTCGCAGAGTTCCAGCGCAACCTCGCCGAGCACTCGGCGCAGGGCTCGGCCAACACCATGCTCGGCTACCAGGGGCGCCGTCCGTCGCTGTACGACCTGACCGCCGAGATGGCGGGGATCAGGGCGCCGCTGCTGGTGATCGCGGGCGACGAGGACCCCTCGACGATCGAGCCGTCATTGCTGATCAAGCGCACGGTGCCCGGCGCGGCGCTCGCGGTGGTGCCCAGGACCGGACACATGATCAACCTCGAGGAGCCGGCGCTGTTCAACCGGCTGGTCGAGGACTTCTTCCATCAAGCGGAGCTCGGACGTGCCTTCAACTGATGCGCTTTCCCACCTGCGGGTGATCGACCTCACGCGCGTGCGCGCGGGCCCGACCTGCGCCAAGCAGTTCGCCGACTGGGGCGCGGACGTGATCAAGGTCGAAGCGCCCGCCACCGACGGCGACGACGGCTTCGGGCCGCGCCAGGGGTCCGATTTCCAGAACCTGCATCGCAACAAGCGCTCGCTCACCCTGAATCTCAAGGACCCGCGCGGGGTCGAGGTGCTCAAGCGCCTGGTCAAGACGGCCGACATCCTGATAGAGAACTACCGGCCCGACGTCAAGCACCGGCTCGGCATCGATTACGACACGCTCGCCAAGGTGAACCCGGGGCTCATCTACGCCAGCATCTCCGGCTTCGGCCAGGACGGCCCCTACCGCGACCGCGCGGGGTTCGACCAGATCGCGCAGGGCATGGGCGGGCTGATGTGGGTGACCGGGCTGCCGGGGCAGGGCCCGGTGCGCGCCGGCATCCCGGTGGCCGACCTGACCGCCGGCCTGTACGCCGCGCTCGGGATCCTGATCGCTCTGCAGGAGCGCGGCCGCTCGGGCAAGGGGCAGTGGGTGCAAAGCTCGCTGCTTTCGGCGATGGTGGCGATGATGGACTTCCAGGCCGCGCGCTGGCTGGTCGAGGGCCACGTCCCCGGGCAGGCCGGCAACGACCACCCGACCTCGATCCCGACCGGCGTATTCCCGACGGCCGACGGCTACGTCAACATCGCCGCGGCCGGCAACGTGATCTGGACCCGGCTGTGCGAGGCGCTCGGCGAACCCTCGCTCGCCACGCAGGCCGAGTACGCGACCGGCGCGCTGCGCTCCCAGAACCGCGCCGCGCTGAACGAGCTGCTCGCCGGGCTCACCCGGCGCCACGGCTCGAGCGCGCTGATCGAGCTGCTCAACAAGGCGGGGGTGCCCTGCGGGCCGATCTACAAGATGAACGAGGTGTTCGACGACCCGCAGGTGCGCCACCTCGGCATGGCGGTGCCGGTGCCCAGGCCCGGCGGCGGCGAGCTCAGCCTGGT
>JBAUTD010000120.1:0-3072 GCA_049582045.1 Burkholderiales bacterium | reverse complement strand
GGATCAGGTCGCCCGCCTCGACCAGCACCAGGTCGCCTTTGCGCAGGCTCGAGCCCGCGGTCATGCTCCAGGGCGCCTCGCGCTCCGGCGCGGGCAGCTTTTTCGCCATCACGTCGCGCCGGGTACCGCGCAGAGCCGCGGCCTGGGCCTTGCCGCGGCCTTCGGCCATGCTCTCGGCGAAGTTCGCGAACAGCAAAGTGAACCAAAGCCACAGCGCCACCGCGAGCACGAACGCGCGCGGCTCGTTCCCGCTGCCGCTGATCCACAGCAGCGTCACCAGCGCGCTGCCCACCAGCACCACGAACATCACCGGGTTTCTCCACTGCACGCGCGGATCGAGCTTGACGAACGAGTCGCGCACCGCGCGCCGCAGGATCGGAGCGCTCAGCGTTCCAATCGGCGTCGTACGCATCTCAACGGCCTCCGAGCTGCAGCTGCTCGACGACGGGTCCGAGCGCCAGCGCGGGCAGGAAGCTGAGCGCGCCCAGCACCAGCACCGTGCCGATAAGGAAGCCGACGAACAGCGGCGTATGCGTCGGCAGGGTCCCGGGGCCGGCCGGCACGCTGCGCTTGCGCGCAAGGCTGCCCGCCAGGGCGAGCACCGGCACGATCAACCAGTAGCGCGCCACCCACATGGCGACGCCGAGCGCGACGTTGTAGAAGGACGTGTTCGCGTTCAGGCCGGCGAAGGCGCTGCCGTTGTTGTTGCCGGCGGAGGAAAACGCGTACAGGACCTCCGAGAAGCCGTGCGCGCCGGGGTTCGCCATGCCCGTCACGCCGGCGCGGGTGACGACCGCCACGGCCGTGCCCAGGAGCACTACCGCGAACGGGAACAGAACCGCGAGCGCGGCCATCTTCATCTCGAACGCCTCGATCTTCTTGCCGAGGTACTCCGGCGTGCGCCCGACCATCAGCCCGGCAATGAACACCGCGACAATGGCGAACACGATCATGCCGTACAGGCCCGAGCCGACCCCGCCGAAGATGATCTCGCCCAGCTGCATCAACACCATCGGCGCCAGGCCGCCGAGCGGCGTGTAGGAATCGTGCATCGAGTTGACCGAGCCATTCGACGCTGCGGTCGTGGCGGTGGCCCAGAGCGCGGAATCCGTCACCCCGAAGCGGACCTCCTTGCCTTCCATGTTGCCGAGCGGCTGCGCCACGCCCATATTGGCGAGCACCGGGTTTCCGGCCCGCTCCGAGGCGACGCACAGAGCGAGGAAGCCCGCGAAGACGACCGTCATCGCCGCGAGCAGCGCCCAGCCCTGGCGCGTGTCGCCGATCAGCCGGCCGAACGTGTAGCAGAGCGCGGCGGGGATGGCGAGGATGGCGAGCATCTCGAGGAAGTTGGACAGCGGGGTCGGGTTCTCGAACGGATGCGCGGAGTTGACGTTGAAGAATCCGCCGCCATTGGTGCCGAGCTGCTTGATCGCGACTTGCGAGGCCGCGGGGCCGAGCGGCAAGGTTTGCGTGGTCGCCGTGATGCTCTTGCCGTTCTCGACATACTGCACCGATTGCACCAGTTCGACGGTCTTGTACGGCGCGAAAGTCTGCACCACGCCCTGCGTCACGAGCGCGCCGGCGAGCAGGAGCGAGAGCGGCAGCAGGATGTAGAGCACCGAGCGCGTGAGGTCGACCCAGAAATTGCCGATGCCGTCCGCCTGCCGGCGCGCGAAGCCGCGCACCAGGGCGATCAGCACCGCCATCCCGGTCGCGGCCGAGAGGAAGTTCTGCACGCTCAGGCCCAGCATCTGGGTGAGATAACTCATCGTCGTTTCGCCGCCGTAGCCTTGCCAGTTGGTGTTGGTGGCGAAGCTGACCGCGGTGTTGAACGACGAATCCGGCGACACGGCCGCCATTTTCTGCGGATTGAGCGGCAGGACGTCCTGCAGCCGCTGCAGCGCGTACACCGCGCCGAAGCCGATGAAATTGAACCAGAGCACGCCCCAGAGGTAGCGCTTCCAGTCCATGTCGTCCTCGGGCTTGACGCCGGCGACGCGGTAGACGAGGTTCTCCAGCGGCGCGAGGAACCGATAGCGCCCTTCGTACACGTTTGCCATGTAGGCGCCGAGCGGCCTGGTCAGCGCAAGCAGTACGGCGACGTAAAGGGTGCACTGAAGCACGGCATTCATCAGAAATCCTCGGCGTTCAGCAGGGCGTATGCGAGGTAGGCCGCGAGCGCGACGGCGAGCGCCAGTGCGAGCCATCCGAGCCAGGTCACGGCTTGCGTTCCATGTGGCGGGCGCACAGCAGCGCCAGGCAGCTCGTGAGGGCGAACAGGGCTGACGCGAGCAGCAGGAAGATCAGGTCCACGAGCCCCCCGGGGAGCGAATTTGCGGATGTCTCGACCGGGCCAATTTAGGGTTCGCGCCGTAAAGATGGCGTTAAGATTCGATGCCGGCAGGGGTGCCGCAAGATCCACCCGAGGTATAGTCGCCCGCTTCGCCGTCCGGCCGTCGCCTCGCGCATGAGTCGCTCCGAATCGCCCGAAAAGTCCTCGCTCGCCGGCCTCACGCTCGCCGCGCTCGGCGTGGTCTACGGCGACATCGGCACCAGCCCGCTGTACGCGTTCAAGGAGGCCTTCAGCGGCTCGCACGGCCTGCCCCTGACCGAAGCGAACGTGCTCGCGGTGCTGTCGCTGATGTTCTGGTCGGTGACGCTGGTGGTCTCGCTCAAGTACGTCACGCTCGTGCTGCGCTTCGACAACGGCGGCGAAGGCGGAATCCTCGCGCTGCTCGCGCTCGCCGCGCGCCTGACGCGCGCGCGTCCGCGCCTGGCGTGGACCGTGGCGACGCTGGGCGTGTTCGGCGCGTCGCTTTTCTACGGCGACGCGATTCTCACACCGGCGATCTCGGTGCTCTCCGCGGTCGAGGGCATCTCGGTCGCGACGCCGGCGTTCGAGCACTGGATCGTGCCGCTCACGATCGCGATCCTGGTCGGCCTGTTCGCGATCCAGGCGCGCGGCACCGGGGCGGTGGGCAGGCTGTTCGGCCCGATCACGGTGATCTGGTTCATCGCCCTCGCCGCGCTCGGCGCGGTCTCGATCGCGCAGACGCCCGAGGTGCTCGCGGC
>JBAUTD010000119.1:0-3334 GCA_049582045.1 Burkholderiales bacterium | reverse complement strand
GCGCATGCCGGTTTCGCGGCGCAACAGCAGCACCTGAATGCGACGCCGGGCAGACCGCTCGACGATGCCGCCCGCAAGGCGTTGAAACCTGCCGCGGCGGCACCGGCGCCCGTCGTCAAAGTGGTGCCGCAAGCGCAGAAACCGCCGCCGACCAAGCGTCTGCCCGTTGCCGCGCCTAAACCACAGCCAGCGCAAGCGCAACCGGCGCCGAAGGCGGAGCCGCGCGGAAGGGTAGAACAGCGCGCACAACCCGTAGCGCCGCCTCAACGCGCCGCGCAGCCCAAGGTGGCCCCGGCACCGAAAGCCGTTCCGCCCGCGCCTACCGCAAAGCAGGCCGAACCGCCGAAGGCGGAGCCGCGTGGAAGGGTAGAACAGCGCGCACAACCCGTAACGCCGCCTCAACGCGGCGCGCAGCCCAAGGTGGCCCCGGCGCCGAAAGCCGCTCCAGCGGCGCCTGCCGAAAAGCAGGGCGAACGGCGCCGGCCTGCTGCCACGCCCAAACCCCAACCATCGGAAACGCAATTAGCGCCCAAGGAGGAGCCGCGTGGCCAGAAGGACAAGCCTGCCGCGCGCACGCCGGATGAAGTGAAAAAGGACAGCGAAGAACGCAAGCGTGAAGAGGAAAGGCTCAAGCAACAAAACGAATAGTCCGCTCCCACGTGCCGCGGCGGCCAGGCGCATGGCGGTGGCCGCGTGCTGCCTGCTCGCCTTCGCGGGATGCGCGAGCCTGCCCGACGCTGCGCGCGAGATGGAAATGCCTCACGCACGCGCCGTGGCGTTCGACAACGCGCGCGGCCCTGTCTCGGCACGCAAGAGCGCCGCCATTCTCGATGAGCTCAAGAGCAAATCCGGCGACATCGACATTCTGCAGAAGCACCTGTCCCTGGAGCAGGCGATCAATGCCGACAGTCCGCTGGTATTGGGCAACAAGCTGGTCCTGCTGCAAGACGGGCCCGCCACCTACAAGGCGATGTTCGCGGCCATCCACGGGGCCAAAGACAACATCAATCTGGAGACGTACATCTTCGGCGACGACGACATCGGCAGGCAGTTCGCGGATCTGCTGCTGGAAAAAAAGGCCGCCGGCGTTCAGGTCAACCTGATTTACGACAGCGTCGGCTGCCTGAATACGCCCAAGGAATTTTTCGAGCGCCTGAGGGCCGGCGGCATCCAGCTGCTCGAGTTCAATCCGGTCAACCCGCTGGCCGGGGACAAGAAGAAATGGCTGCTCAACAACCGCGACCACCGCAAGCTGCTGGTGGTCGACGGCCGCGTCGCCTTCGTCGGCGGCATCAATATCGACGAATCCTATTCCAGCGGCCCCTTCACCAGATCGGCCAGGAAAAGTGGGGTGAGTACCTTGGGTTGGCGTGACACCCACCTTCAGATCGAGGGGCCGGTGGTGGCGCAGTTCCAGAAGCTGTTCATGGACACCTGGACCAGACAAAAGGGCCCGCCGCTTGCTCAGAAGAACTACTTCCCGAAACTCGACAGACAGGGTGACGAGATCGTGCGCGCGATCGGCAGCGCATCCGCCGATCCCTACAGCCTGATCTATCTCACCCTGCTATCGGCGATCGACAATGCGGAGCAGCGCGTATATCTGACGAACGCCTATTTCGTCCCGGATCGGCAATTGATCAAATCCTTGACCGACGCGGCGCGGCGCGGCGTCGACGTGAGGTTGATCCTGCCGAGCCAGTCCGACTCGTGGACAGTGCTCTATGCCGGGCGCTCGCATTACACCAGGTTGCTGCGCGCAGGCGTCAAAATTTACGAGCGGCGCAGCGCAGTCATGCATTCCAAGACCGCCACCATCGACGGCGTCTGGTCGACCATCGGTTCAACCAATCTCGATTGGCGCAGCTTTCTGCACAACGACGAGATCAACGCGGCGATTTTGGGCCGCGACTTTGCCCGGCAAATGGAGGCGATGTTCGCCAAAGACCTGGCTCAGTCCGACGCCATCGATCTCGATCGCTGGGAGCGCCGGTCGCCGCTGTTGCGATTGAAAGAGTGGGCGGCGCGGCTCGCCGAATACTGGCTATAGGCTATCTCCGGTCACGGCGGTCCTGGTCCCGGTCTCCGCCCCGCCGATCGTCGCGGCCTTTGAACCGGGTCTCTTTGGGGTAGTGACTTCTGGGAAGATCCGTCCAAGGACCCGATCTCGATTGTGAGTAGCGCCAGCGGCTGTTGTCGTAGTAGTAGTAATAGCCGCTCTGATAGTAATAAGGCTCCACGCCCAATTCCACGACCGCCGGCAGCGCCGGCGCGATGACCATTCCGGGGCCGTGGCGCGCGGGTACCACTACGCACGAGCTGAGCACGAGCGCCGCAAGCGGCGCGACGACTAATTTTCGAAACATTTCTGTTCTCCTGGAAAGGCCGCGGGCGTCATGCCGGCTTGATCAGGTCGAATACCACAGCACGGCGACAAAGTGGCACGCGGTGCCCGCGATCACGAACAGGTGCCACACGAAATGGAAGTATTTGATCCGCTCGGTCATGAAGAACGCCGCGCCCGCGGTGTAGGCGAAGCCGCCCGCGAGCAGCCAGGCGAGGCCCCATTTCGGCACCAGGCGCCAGGCCGGGTCGGCCGCGATCAGGATCAGCCAGCCCATCGCGACATAGATCACGGTCGAGAGGCCGTTGTAGCGTACCCCGCCAACGGCTTTCAGCAGCGTACCGACGGCCGCGATGCCCCACACCAGGCCGAACAGGGTCCAGCCCCAGGGACCGCGCAGCACGCCGAGGGTGAACGGGGTGTAGGTGCCGGCGATCAGCAGGTAGATCGCCGAGTGGTCGAGGATCTGCAGCACGCGCTTGGCGCGCGGCGCGCTCACGGCGTGAAACAGGGTCGAGCTGAGGTAGAGCAGCACCACGGTGGCGGCGAACACGCTAGAACCCACGATGCCCGCCGTGGTGCCGCGCTGCTGCGCCACAATGACGAGGACGGGGAAGGCGGCCAGCCCCGCCAGCAGGCCGAGCCCGTGGCTGACGCTGTTCGCGATCTCCTCGCCAAGGGACTGGGGGCGTTCCGGAAATTCCAGGACGGCTGACATTTGCCTTTCTTGTACTCGAACCGGCGGTGCCGAACTGTTCGCTGGCAGACATAGTGCGCGGCCCGGGTCGCCGTTTTGTTGATCCGCATCAGAGTCGCCGCGCGGCGGCGGAACTAAAATCGCGCGGATGGAGCTCGTCTGTCCGGCCGGCAGCCTGCCGGCCCTGAAAGCCGCGATCGACAACGGCGCCGACTGGGTCTACCTGGGGCTGCGCGACAACACCAACGCGCGCAATTTCGCCGGGCTGAATTTCGACGGCGAGGCGCTGGCGC
>JBAUTD010000118.1:0-3671 GCA_049582045.1 Burkholderiales bacterium | reverse complement strand
GCCAAGCTCTCGGGCGGCGAAAAGCAACGCGCGGCGCTCGCGCGGGCGCGGGCGCTCGAGCCGGAAGTTTTTCTGCTCGACGAGCCGACGAGCAACCTCGACCGCGACGGCCGCGCGCAGACGCTCGCGCTGCTCGGGCAGCTGCGCGACGAGCGCCGCACCGTGATCGTCGCCTGCCACGACCAGGAAATCATCGCTCTGCCGGGTTTCACGCGCCTGCGCCTGGAGGGCGGCCGGATCGCGCCGCAATCCGGCTAGAATGTGCGCTCCGCCCGCGAGGGGCAGAGAGCGCAGGCATGAAGGTCTTCGGTTTCGCAGGCTATTCCGGCAGCGGCAAGACGACGTTGATCGAGCAGCTCATACCGCGCCTGACCACGCGCGGGCTGCGCGTGTCGCTCATCAAGCACGCGCACCACACGTTCGACGTCGACCAGCCGGGTAAGGACTCCTACCGCCATCGCCATGCCGGCGCGAGCGAAGTGCTGGTGACCTCTTCGCGGCGCTGGGTACTGATGCACGAACTGCGCGGCGCGGCCGAACCGTCTTTCGAGGACCAGATCAAACACCTGTCGCCCTGCGATCTGCTGCTGGTCGAGGGCTTCAAGTTCGCGCCGATCCCGAAGCTCGAGGTCTGGCGCGCCGAAACGGGCGAGGCGCTGCTGCACCCGAACGATCCGCACATCGTGGCCGTGGCGAGCGACTCGAAAGTGGAAACGCGCTTGCCGCTGCTCGATCTGAACGACGCCGATGGAATTGCGACGTTCGTACTGAAGGAGACGGAGCTCGGATGAACGGCAAGGGACTGATGTCGGTGGACGAGGCGCTCGAGGTGTTGCTTGCGGGCGCGCACCCGGTGACCGAGGTCGAGGATGTGCCGGCGCTCGAGGCGACCGGCAGGGTGCTCGCGCGCGCCCAGGCGTCCACCATGGACGTTCCGCCGATGGACAACAGCGCGATGGACGGCTACGCGCTGCGTCTGGCCGACGTGAGCGCGCCCGAGGCGCGACTGCGCGTCGCGCAGCGTATTCCCGCCGGCTCGATCGGCAAGCCGCTCGAGCCCGGCACCGCCGCGCGGATCTTCACCGGCGCGCCGATTCCGCGCGGCGCGGACGCGATCGTGATGCAGGAGTTCTGCGCCACGGACGGCGAGCACGTGATCGTGAAGAAGGTCCCGCAGCCCGAAGAGTGGATCAGGCGCCGCGGCAGCGACATCCGCGCGGGGGGCGAGGTGCTGGCGGCGGGCATCAGGCTGCGGCCGCAGGACACGGGGCTCGCGGCCTCGGTCGGCATCAAGTCGCTGCCGGTCAGGCGCCGGGTGCGCCTGGCGCTTTTCTTCACGGGCGACGAGCTGGTGATGCCGGGCGATCCGCTGCCGCCGGGCCGAATCTACAACTCCAACCGCTTCACGCTCAACGGGCTGGCGCAGACCTTCGACTGCGAAGTGCGCGATTTCGGCATCGTTCCCGACAGCCTGGCGGCCACGCGCGACGTGCTGCGGCGCGCGGCGGCGGATGCGGACATCATCGTCACCTCGGGCGGTGTGTCGGTGGGCGAGGAAGACCACGTCAAGCCGGCGGTCGAGGCAGAAGGGTCGCTGCTGATGTGGAAGATCGCGATGAAGCCGGGACGGCCGCTAGCTTTCGGCAGAGTCGGCGGGGCCGCCTTCATCGGCCTGCCGGGCAACCCGGTGTCGAGCTTCGTGACCTTTCTGCTCTTCGTGCGGCCGTTCCTGCGCAAGACCCAGGGCATCGCCGAGGTCGCGCCGCGCGCGATCGAGGCGCGGGCCGACTTCGACTGGAGCAAACCCGATTCGCGGCGCGAGTTCCTGCGCGTAAAATGGAACTCGCAGGGCGGGCTCGACCTGTACCCGACGCAGGATTCGGCGGTGCTCACTTCGACGGCCTGGGCCGACGGCCTGGTCGACAATCCGCCGAACCGCCCGATCGCGAAGGGCGAGCAGGTGCGCTTCCTGCCGTTTTCGGAGCTCTACGGGTGAAGGTAAAGCTGATGTTTTTCGCCGGGCTGCGCGAGCAGCTCGGAACTTCCGGCGAGGAGATCGAGCTTCCCGCCGGCGTCACGACGCTCGCAGGAATACGCGAGCATCTCAAGGCGCGCGGCGGAAACTACGAACGGGTGTTCGCCGGCAAGGCGCTGGTTCGCGTGGCGCTGAACCAGGAGATGGCGCAGCCGACCGCCCCGGTCAAGGCCGGCGACGAGATCGCGTTCTTCCCCCCGGTGACAGGAGGCTAGCGATGAAGATTGCGGTGCAGCGCGAGGATTTCGACGCGGGCGCCGAGGCGCGCGCACTGTCGCGCGACCCAAGGGTCGGCGCGGTGGCGAGCTTCGTGGGCGTGGTGCGCGAGGTGCCGATGACGCTCGAGCACTACGCCGGCATGACCGAGCGCGAGATCGGCAAGATCGTCGAGGAGGCCAAATCCCGCTGGCGGGTGATGGACTGCACCGTCATCCACCGATACGGCGAGCTCAAGCCCACCGACCAGATCGTGATGGTCGCGGTGGCGAGCGCGCACCGCGGCGACGCCTTCGCCGCCTGCGAATTCGTCATGGACTACCTGAAGACCCGCGCGCCGTTCTGGAAGAAGGAGCAGACGGCCGAGGGTGCGCGCTGGGTCGAGGCGCGCGCGAGCGACGACGCGGCCGCCGATCGGTGGACGGAGAAGACGGAACCGCGACGGGTGGGTTAGTCCTTCCGACGCAGGGCGCAACAACAACTGTCGGAGGTGTGCGCGTGACTTTTCTCGGAACACTGGCGGTGGCGGCCGGCGCCGCGGCGGGGGCGTGGCTTCGCTGGCTGCTGGGCATGGTCCTCAATCCTGTCTTCCCTACGGTGCCGCTTGGCACCTTCGCCGCCAACATGCTCGGCGGCTTTCTGATGGGTCTTGCCCTCGGCGTATTCACGCGCTACGAGGCGCTGTCCCCCGAAGCGAGGCTGTTCGTGACCACTGGTTTCCTGGGCGGGCTTACGACGTTTTCCACTTTCTCCGCCGAGGCGACCACGCTGCTGGCGCGCCAGCAGTTCGGCTGGGGAGCGCTGCTGATCGGCGGCCACGTGGCGGGCTCGATTCTGATGACGTTTGCGGGCATCGCTACGGCGCGCCTGCTGTTTCGTATCTAGCGTTGGGGACGGAGGGCGACATGCAGGGCACTTCGCTGCGCTTTTACATGCACGAGAACCAGCGCCACCACGGTGTGCTGCTGTACGAATGGCTGCTGGAAAAGGCGAAGGCGACGGGCATTCACGGCGGCTCGGCGTTCCGCGCCGTCGCAGGCTACGGACGCCACGGCGTGCTGCACGAGCAGCATTTCTTCGAGCTCGCCGGCGATGTCCCGGTGGTGGTCGAATTCATCCTCACCGGGGAGGAATCCGGGCGCATGCTCGAGCTTTTGCGGGGCGAGAACGTGCGCGCGTTCTATACCAGGACCGAGGTCGAATTCGGAACCCTGAACGGCGCCTGACGGCGAGTCTGCGCGCTTGAACGCGCGTTTGCCTCCCGCCGTTGTGCGCCTGATGGCTGCGCGCGCGGCGCGCAGTCTCGGGCAGGGCGCGTTGGTCGCAGGGTTTGCGCTCTACTTGCACGCGCTTAGCTGGACGGCGCCTGAAATCGGAGCCACGCTCTCCGCGGCGCTGGTGGCGGGTGCCGCGCTCACCC
>JBAUTD010000117.1:0-1558 GCA_049582045.1 Burkholderiales bacterium | reverse complement strand
GAATCATCCCGGCTTCGGGCGCTCGTCGCGCACCCGAACCGCCTTGCCCTGCGAGCGCGGCACCTCGCCGGGCTTCTTCACCGTGATCTCGCTGGTGACGCCGATCAGGGATTTGATCTGGTAGCGGACCTGCTCGGCAAGCCGGCGATAGGCGTCGGCGCTCGTGTCCAGCGAGGGCGCGGCTTCGACTTCGACCGCGAGCTCGTCCATGTTGCCGCGGCGCGAGACCACGAGCTGATAGTGAGGCGCGATGTCGGGCAGGCCCACCAGCACCGCCTCGATCTGGGACGGATAGACGTTCACGCCGCGGATGATCAGCATGTCGTCGTTACGGCCGGTGATGCGCCGCAGGCGCAGGTGGCTGCGCCCGCACGCGCAGCGCGCGGTGCTTGCGCGCGTGATGTCGCGCGTGCGGTAGCGGATCATCGGCAGGGCTTCCTTGGTGAGCGTCGTGATCACCAGCTCGCCGGCCTGGCCCTCGGGCACCGGCTGACCCGTTTCGGGATCGATGATCTCGAACAGGAAGTGGTCTTCCCAGCCGTGCAATCCGTCCTGGGCCTCGCACTCGATCGCGACGCCCGGCCCCATGATCTCGGACAGGCCGTAGACGTCGACCGCCTTGAGCCCGAGCCGGATCTGGATCTCGCGCCGCATCGCTTCGCTCCAGGGCTCGGCGCCGAACAGGCCGATTTCGAGCGCGCTCGCGCGCAGGTCGACGCCGTCGCGTTCGGCCACCTCGGCGATGTTGAGCGCGTAGGAGGGGGTCGAGCACAGCACCCGGGCGCCGAAGTCCTTGATCAGGACCACCTGGCGCTCGGTCGCGCCGCCCGACATCGGCACGACCGTCGCGCCCAGGCGCTCGGCGCCGTAATGCGCGCCCAGCCCGCCGGTGAACAGGCCGTAGCCGTAGGCGTTGTGGACCACGTCGCCGGGCCGCGCGCCGGCGCAGGCCATCGAGCGGGCCATCAGGCCGGCCCAGGTGTCGAGGTCCTTCTTCGTGTAGCCGACCACCGTCGGCTTGCCGGTGGTGCCGGAGGAGGCATGCAGGCGCGACAGGTCGGCGCGCGGGCGCGCGAACATGCCGAACGGGTAGTGGTCGCGCAAGTCCGTCTTGACCGTGAACGGCAGGTGGCGCAGATCTTCCAGCGAGCGGATGTCCTGCGGCTTCAGGCGCGCGGCCTTCATGCGCTCGCGGTGCAGCGGCACGTTCTCCGCGGCGTTCTTGAGCGTTGCGCGCAGGCGGCGCAGCTGAAGTTTTTGAAGCGCCTCGCGCGGCGCGGTCTCGATTTCGCGCTCGAAATAGAATGCCGCGCGCCGCGCCGCGCGCGGGGTGGCGCTGCGGTGATGGACCTTGGCGTAGCGCGGTTGCAGCTGGGCGTTCATCGTTGTCCCTCCTTCTCGTTCTAGTGTCCGCCGCGCACCGGCAGCTGCGGCAGTGAGAATCCCTGGTTGTAGGCGGCGCGCCTGACCAGCACGAACTTGAGCCTCCAGCCCGCGGCGAGCGCCGCCAGGCCCGCGAGAAAGTCGGCGCCCGGCGCGAGCCCCGGCAGCAGCAGGC
>JBAUTD010000116.1:0-2515 GCA_049582045.1 Burkholderiales bacterium | reverse complement strand
GCTGTTCGTGCCGCTGCGCATCGAGCATCCGCTGTGGATGATCCTGTTCCTGGTGCTCACCGCGGTGACCTTCAGCCTGTTCGGCTTCATCATCGGCATCTGGGCCGACGGCTTCGAGAAGCTGCAGCTCATTCCGCTCCTGATCGTCACCCCGCTCACCTTCCTCGGCGGCAGCTTCTACTCGATCCACATCCTGCCGCCCGCGTGGCAGACCGTGACCCTGTTCAATCCCGTCGTGTACCTGATCAGCGGCTTTCGCTGGAGCTTCTACGGCCTCGCGGACGTGAGCGTCGCCGTGAGCCTGGGCATGACGCTCATGTTCCTCGCCGCCTCGCTCGCCGTGGTGGCGTGGATCTTCCGCACCGGCTACCGCCTGAGGACCTGAGTGACCCATCCCCTGCCCGCCCTGTCCCTGCTCGAGACGCGCGTTCTCGGCACCCTGGTCGAGAAGGAGCACACCGTTCCGGACTCGTATCCCCTCACGCTCAACGCCCTGGTGTCCGGGTGCAACCAGAAGACCAGCCGCGACCCGGTGCTGCAGGCGAGCGAGACCGAAGTGCAGGCGGCGATCGACAGCCTCAAGCACTACAACCTGGTCATGGAGTCGAGCGGAGGGCGCGTGGCGCGCTACGCGCACAACCTGGAGCGGGTGCTGCAGGTGCCGAGCCAGTCCGCGGCCCTGCTCACCGCGCTCATGCTGCGCGGGCCGCAGACCGCGGGCGAGCTGCGCATCGCCTGCGAGCGGCTGCACCGCTTCGCCGACATCTCGGCGGTGGAAGGCTTCCTGAACGAGCTCGCGGCCCGGCCCGCGGGCGCGCTGGTGCTCGAGCTCCCGCGCCTGCCCGGGGCGAGGGAAAACCGCTGGGCTCACCTGCTGAGCGGGACGCCGGCGGTCCAGCCGCAGGCGGCGCAGGATGTTCCTGCAGACGACATTGCGGCCCTCAGGGCGGACGTCGCCCGGCTCGAGGCCGAGGTCCGGGAACTGCGCGAGCTCGTGACCCGAAGGTCGAGCGAGTAGCTACCTCTTCTTCTTCTGGGCTTCCATTCTGCGCACGAGCTGGGTCGCGTGCGCGACGCCCTTGGTGTACAGCTCGGGATAGTCGCTGCGCAGCACGTACCATTCGCGCACCTTGAGCTGGTCGAGCTCCCGGTCCAGGCCGTAAGGTTCGCGGATGCGCCCCGCGACCTCGAGCTGCGACATGAGCAGCTCCTCGAGCCGGTTCTCGAGCGCCTTGTGCAGCCTGCGGTAGCCCGGCAGCAGGCGCCCCACGCCCTGCAGCGCG
The DNA here is from genome assembly GCA_049582045.1 of Burkholderiales bacterium. Lineage (GTDB taxonomy): Bacteria > Pseudomonadota > Gammaproteobacteria > Burkholderiales > SG8-39 > DAHVFK01. The sequence continues at coordinate 1,232 of JBAUTD010000116.1, read as the reverse complement.
TGCGGCTCGGTCACCTCGGAGGCCTGGATCGCGTCGCGCATCGACCCCGCCTGGCGCACCGCGCGCGCGGCGCTCTCGCACACCCCTTCGAACGCTTTCAGGGCTTCCGGGCTGGCGCGGTCGCTCGCTTGCATGGCAGAAGTCTAGGGCATGCTGCGGCACGCGCAAAGGGCAAACTGCCGTTCAGCGTCCCGGCGTTCGGATGATGATCGGCTCGCCTTCGCGCCAGCGCCGCATCGGAACTGCTTGTGGCTCGCCCGCGGCGGGAAGCTCGCGCGCCAGGACGGCGGCGGCGAGTTCGCGCTCGTCCTCGACCCGCGACGCGTCGCCGTCGATGGAGCGCATGATCCTGTCGCCGAACAGCAAGGGGTCTGCCGCGCCCGTCAGGCTCAGGGTGCCGGCGTAGACCGCCTTCGCGCCCTCGGGAACGTCGATTCGCCAACGCGGCCCCGTTTGCAGCGATCTCTCGTAGGCGCGCCAGTCGCCGCGCTGGGGCGGACGCACGGCGAGGTAGTAGATGCCGGGATGGAGCACGAAATAGGTCCATCCCGCGCGACGCGATGCTTCGCTCAGGAACCGCGGCACGACCGCCCTTGGCTCGCCGCCGGTGGCGAAGGTTCCCAGCCCCAAGCCGACGTTATCCTCGCCCAGCTCGTGGGAGAACGCCTCATAGGGCCGGCCACCGATCATGCATTGAACCCGCAGCAGGACGATCGCCTGCCTCCCGGAGCCGACCGCGGCCAGTTCCGTCTGCGTCGGCGGACTGATCGAGGTGCAGCCGCCAAGCCAGACGGCGAGAGCGAGCAGGCAAACCGGTCCCAGCCTGCGCGCAGACCCGGCTCTCACTCGGCGGGGGAGCGCTTGAGCCATCTTTCGATGAATTTGCCGTACGACACCGACGCCGGGCGCACCGCGCGCTCGAAGCGCTCGACCCGGTCCTGCGCATCGAACAGGATCAGCAGGGCGTAGCGCTTCGGAATGTCCTCGGCGCCCATGGCGCCGCCGCCATAGCCGCCGACGGCCCAGAACAGGATTCCCTTGCGCATCTCCCAGTTGTAGGCGAACACGCGCGCGTCTTCCCAGATCACGCTCGGGCTGCCGAGCCGGTCGATTACCTCCCGCTTGGTCGTGACCTGCGGCGCGAGAAAGGCGAGCTGCTGCTCGGTCACCGGTTTCCCGGCGAGGACCTTGTCCTCGTTTGTGGAGATCGGCAGCGCGATGCAGCCGGCGAG
>JBAUTD010000115.1:0-7060 GCA_049582045.1 Burkholderiales bacterium | reverse complement strand
CCCGCGAGCCGGCCGAGCAGGTAGAGCTCTTCCAGCGTGCTGTGCGGGCTGGAAAGCGCGCCGAGGTCGGCGCCGGCGGCCTTGAGCCCGGCGCACACCGCGTCGAGCGCAGTCTCCCAGTCGGTCTCCTGCCATTGCCCGTCGCGCTTGACCATCGGGCGCGCGAGGCGCGCGTCGCTATTGAGCGCCTCGTAGGCATAGCGGTCCTTGTCCGACAGCCAGCACTCGTTGATCGCCTCGTTCTCCAGCGGCAGCACGCGCATGACGCGGTTGAGCTTGGTCTGCACCACCAGGTTCGAGCCCAGCCCGTCGTGGGGCGAGACCGACTTGCGCCGGTCGAGCTCCCAGGTGCGCGCGCTGTAGCGGAACGGCTTCGAGGTGAGCGCGCCGACCGGGCACAGGTCGATCATGTTGCCCGAGAGCTCCGAGTCGACCGTCTTGCCGACGAAGGCCACGATTTCGGCGTGCTCGCCGCGGCCGATCATGCCGAGCTCCATGACGCCCGCGATCTCCTGGCCGAAGCGCACGCAGCGGGTGCACTGGATGCAGCGCGTCATCTCCTCCGCCGCCACCAGGGGCCCGATGTCCTTGTGCAGCACCACGCGCTTTTCCTCCTGGTAGCGCGAGCCGCTCTTGCCGTAGCCGACCGCGAGGTCCTGCAGCTGGCACTCGCCGCCCTGGTCGCAGATCGGGCAGTCCAGAGGATGGTTGATGAGCAGGAACTCCATCACCCCGTTCTGCGCCTTCTTGGCCGCGGGCGAATGGGTCCAGACCTTCATGCCGTCGGTGGCCGGCGTGGCGCAGGCCGGCAGCGGCTTGGGCGCTTTCTCGACCTCGACCAGGCACATGCGGCAGTTGGCCGCGATCGAAAGCTTCTTGTGGTAGCAGAAGTGCGGCACGTAGATGCCGAGCTTGGTGGCGCCGTCCATCACCGTGGCGCCCGCGGCCACCTCCACCTGCCTGCCGTCGACCTCGAACTTGGGCATCTCAGGCCGCCTTCGCGATCGCGGGGTCGGCGTGCGCGCCGGCGCGCCCCCACTTGGGTTCGGTCTCGCCCTGCACCAGGCAGCGCTTGTGCGCGATGTGGTGCTCGAACTCGGCGCGGAAGTGCTTGATGAAGCTCTTGACCGGCAGCGCCGCCGCGTCGCCCAGCGCGCAGATGGTGCGCCCGGCGATGTTGTCCGACACGTCGTCGAGCAGCGCCAGGTCCTCCATGCGGCCGCGCCCGGTCTCGATCCGGTTCACCACCCGGTACAGCCACCCCGTGCCCTCGCGGCAGGGCGTGCACTGGCCGCAGGACTCCTCGAAATAGAAGTACGACAGGCGCTCGAGCGCGCGCACCATGCAGGTCGTCTCGTCCATCACGATCACCGCGCCCGAGCCGAGCATCGAGCCCGACTTGGCGATCGAGTCGTAGTCCATGTCGGTCGCGAGCATGATCTCGGCCGGCAGCACCGGCATCGACGAGCCGCCCGGGATCACGGCCTTGAGCTTGCGGCCGCCGCGCACCCCGCCCGCCATCTCGAGCAGCTTGGCGAACGGCGTGCCGAGCCTGACCTCGTAGTTGCCCGGCTTGTTGACGTGGCCGGTGACAGAGAAGAGCTTGGTGCCGCCGTTGTTGGGCTTACCCAGGGCGAGGAAGGCATCGCCGCCGTGGTTGATGATCCAGGGCACCGCGGCGAAGGTCTCGGTGTTGTTGATCGTGGTCGGCTTGCCGTACACGCCGAAGCTGGCCGGGAACGGCGGCTTGTAGCGCGGCTGGCCCTTCTTGCCCTCGAGCGACTCGAGCAGCGCCGTCTCCTCGCCGCAGATGTAGGCGCCGTAGCCCGGGTGCGCGTGCAGCTCGAAGCTGAAGCCGGAGCCGAGGATGTTCTTGCCGAGGTAGCCGGCGCGGCGCGCCTCGTCCAGCGCCTGCTCGAACTGCTCGTACTCGGCCCAGATCTCGCCGTGGATGTAGTTGTAGCCCGTGCCGGCGCCCATCGCGTAGCCGCCGATGATCATGCCCTCGATCACCATGTGCGGGTTGTAGCGCAGCAGGTCGCGGTCCTTGCAGGTGCCGGGCTCGCCCTCGTCGGAGTTGCACACCACGTATTTCTCGCCCGCGTACTGCTTGGGCATGAAAGACCACTTCAGCCCGGTCGGGAATCCCGCGCCGCCGCGCCCGCGCAGGGCCGATTTCTTCAGCTCGGCGATGATCTGGTCGGGCGCGATCTTATCGCGCAGGAGCTTCTTCAGCGCGCCGTAGCCGCCGCGCTTCTCGTAGTCGGCGAGGCGCCAGTTGGCCCCGTCCAGGCCGGCCATCAGGATTGCGTCGGGTCCGTAGTCGAGCATCTCAGCCCTTTCCCGCCAGCTCGTCGATCAGCGCGTCGAGCTTGTCGTTGGACATGTAGTCGCACATGCGCTTGTTGTTCACCAGCACCACCGGTGCCATCGCGCAGGCGCCCATGCACTCGCCCTCGCGCAGCGTGAACCTGCCGTCCGGCGTGGTCTCGTTGAAGTCGATGCCGAGCCTCTCCTTCAGGTGGTCGGCGGCATCGAGCGAGCCCTGCAGGCCGCAGGGCAGGCAGGTACAGACCGTGAGCTTGTGCTTCGCGGCCGGCTCGAGGTTGTACATGTTGTAGAAGGTGGCCACCTCGTACACCGCGACCGGCGCCATGCCGAGGTAGCTCGCGACGAAATCCATCGTCTCGGTCGCGAGCCAGCCCTTCTCGTCCTGGGCGACGATGAGCGCCGCCATCACGGCGGACTGCTTCTGGTCGGCGGGATACTTCGCGATCTCGCGGTCGATCTTCTTGAGGGAATCGGGAGAAAGCATCAGCGCAAGCTCATCTGTCGATATCGCCGAAAACGATGTCCATGGTGCTGATGATCGCCACCGCGTCGGCCAGCATGTGGCCGGTCGCCATCTCGTTCATCGCCGAGAGGTGGCAATAGGCGGGCGAGCGCAGCTTCATGCGGTAGGGCTTGTTCGAGCCGTCGGAGATGAAGTACACGCCGAACTCGCCTTTCGGGTGCTCGACCCCGGCGTAGGCCTCGCCCTTGGGCACGTGCATGCCCTCGGTGAACAGCTTGAAGTGGTGGATCAGGTCCTCCATGTTGGCCTTCATCTCGACGCGCGGAGGCGGCGCGATCTTGTTGTTGTCCACCATCACCGGGCCGGGGTTCTTGCGCAGCCAGTCGATGCACTGCTTGATGATCCGGTTCGACTCGCGCATTTCCTCGACCCGCACCAGGTAGCGGTCGTAAGTGTCGCCGTTCTTGCCCACCGGGATGTCGAACTCGAGCCGGTCGTAGACCTCGTAGGGCTGCTTCTTGCGGATGTCCCAGGCGATGCCCGAGCCGCGCAGCATCGGCCCGGTGAAGCCGCGCGCGAGCGCGCGCTCCGGCGACACCACCCCGATGCCCACCGTGCGCTGCTTCCAGATCCGGTTCTCCGTGAGCAGCGTCTCGTAGTCGTCGACGTACTTGGGAAAGCGCTCGCAGAAGTCCTCGATGAAATCGAGCAGCGAGCCCTGCCGGTTTCGGTTCAGCGCCTTGAGGTCGGCCGCGCTGCGAAAGCGCGAGGGCTGGTACTGCGGCATCGCGTCCGGCAGGTCGCGGTAGACCCCGCCCGGGCGGTAGTAGGCGGCGTGCATGCGCGCCCCGGACACCGCCTCGTAGCAGTCGAGCAGGTCCTCGCGCTCGCGGAAGCAATACAGGAACACCGTCATCGCGCCCAGGTCGAGGCCCAGGGTCGCCAGGCCCAGCAGGTGATTGAGAATCCGCGTGATCTCGTCGAACATGACGCGGATGTACTGCGCGCGGATCGGCACCTCGATGCCCAGCAGCTTCTCCAGCGACAGGCAGAACGCGTGCTCGCTGCACATCATCGAGATGTAGTCGAGCCGGTCCATGTACGGGAGCGACTGGATGTACATGCGCGACTCGGCCAGCTTTTCGGTCGCGCGGTGCAAGAGGCCGATATGCGGATCGGCCCGCTGCACCACCTCGCCGTCCATCTCGAGCACCAGCCGCAGCACGCCGTGCGCCGCCGGATGCTGGGGGCCGAAGTTGACCGTGTAGTTGCGGATCTCGGGCACTAGCGCGACTCCTCGCCGTAGTGCTCCTCGCGCACCACGCGCGGCGTGATCTCGCGCGGCTCGATGGTCACGGGCTGGTAGACGACCCGCTTCTGCTCGGGGTCGTAGCGCATCTCGACGTAGCCCGAGACCGGAAAATCCTTGCGGAACGGATGGCCGATGAAGCCGTAGTCGGTGAGAATCCGGCGCAGGTCGGGATGCCCTTCGAACACGATCCCGAGCAGGTCGAAAGCCTCGCGCTCGTACCAGTTCACGCTCGGCCAGACGTCGATCACCGAGTCGAGCTTGGGAAAATCGTCGTCGGGGCAGAACACGCGCACCCGCAGGCGCCAATTCTTGCTCACCGACAGCAGGTGCAGCACCGCGGCGAAGCGCTCGCGCTCCCAGGGGCGCGCGCCGTAGGTCGAGTAGTCGACGCCGCACAGGTCGATCGCCTGCTCGAAGGCGAGCTCGGGATGGTCGCGCAGCGCGAGCGCCACCGCGTGGTAGTCGGCGGCGCCGACCTCGAGCGTGATCTCGCCCAGCCGCTCGGCGAGCTTCGCGTCCCGGCCCTGGAGCGCCCCCTGCAGGGCGTCGTACAGCCTTTGCAGTCGGGGGCTCATCTGGCGATGGTGTTGGTCCGCTTGATCTTGTTCTGAAGCTGCACCAGGCCGTAGAGCAGCGCCTCGGCGGTCGGAGGACAGCCCGGCACGTAGACGTCGACCGGCACGATGCGATCGCAGCCGCGCACCACCGAGTACGAGTAGTGGTAGTAGCCGCCGCCGTTGGCGCACGAGCCCATCGAGATCACCCAGCGCGGCTCGGGCATCTGGTCGTACACCTTGCGCAGCGCCGGAGCCATCTTGTTGCACAGCGTGCCCGCGACGATCATCACGTCCGACTGGCGCGGGCTGGGGCGGAAAACGATTCCGAAGCGGTCGAGGTCGTAGCGCGCGGCCCCGGCGTGCATCATCTCGATCGCGCAGCAGGCCAGGCCGAAAGTCACCGGCCAGAGGGACCCGGTGCGGGTCCAGTTGATCAGCTTGTCCGCCGTGGTGGTGACGAAGCCTTCCCGCAGGACGCCTTCTATTCCCATTCCAGCGCTCCTTTCATCCACTCGTAGATGAATCCGACCACCAGGATGCCGAGGAACAGCATCATCGACAGGAAACCGAACAGCCCGATCTGGTTGAGCACCACCGCCCAGGGAAACAGGAACGCGATCTCGAGGTCGAACAGGATGAACAGGATCGCGACCAGGTAGTAGCGCACGTCGAACTTCATGCGCGCGTCCTCGAACGCCTCGAAGCCGCACTCGTAGGGCGAATTCTTCTCCGGATCCGGCCGATGCACTCCGAGCAGCGCGCCCAAGCTCATCGGCAGCACGCCGATCGCGAGGCCGACCAGGATGAACAGCAGAACCGGAAAATACTCGCTCAGCATCTCTCAGGTCTTACTCTGTTGGTTGCGCGGCAGCCGGAAAGTTCCGGCCGCCGCGTGCATCTGGTGCCCACGAGCAGACTCGAACTGCTACGGCTGTTTAGGCCACTAGCCCCTCAAGCTAGCGTGTCTACCAATTTCACCACGTGGGCAATGAATTCAAGCCTCGAATTATCCTCCAATTGAAAGCCCCGCTCAGTTCGGGACCTGTTTCGCTTTCGATCCGCCGCCCTGGGCCGGCGCGGCGGGCGCCGCGGGCTTGGGCGCGAGCGCCGGCTTGGGCGGCGCAGGCAGTTCCTTGACCGAGTCCATCACGCCGCCCGAAGCCTTCGGCTGATGAGTGGCGAAGTAGGACAGCCCGAGACTCGAGACGAAGAAGGCCGTCGCGAGCCCCGCTGTCAGGCGCGACAGAAAGTTCGCCGAGCCCGTTGCGCCGAACAGGCTGGCGGACGAGCCGCCGCCGAAGCCCGAGCCCATGTCCGCGCCCTTGCCGTGCTGAAGCAGCACGAGGCCGATGATCCCGAGCGCGATCAGGATGTGCAGCACGATGACGATCTTGGTCCAGAATTCCATGTCTATCCTTTAGATTGCGCCGCGCGCACGATCCCGAGGAAATCGTCCGCCACCAGCGATGCCCCGCCGATCAGTCCGCCGTCGATGTCGGGCATCGAGAACAGCGCTTTCGCATTCGCCGGCTTGACGCTGCCTCCGTACAGGATGCGCAGCTGCGCGCCGACTTCCTTGTTTCGCCCAGCGATCCGGCCGCGCAGGAACGCGTGCACCGCCTGCGCCTGCTCGGGCGTCGCGTTGCGCCCGGTCCCGATCGCCCACACCGGCTCGTAGGCCAGCACCGATTTCGCCAGCGCCGCGACGCCCGCCTGCTCGAGCACGGCATCGAGCTGGCGCGCGACGGTGCTCTCGGTCCGGCCCGCGTCGCGCTCCTCGAGCGTCTCGCCGACGCACAGGATCGGCGCGATGCCGGCCGCCTGCGCCGCGACGAACTTCGCCGCCACCTGGGCATCGGTCTCGCGGAAGATCTGCCGCCGCTCCGAGTGACCGACCAGCACGTATCGGCAATCGAACTCCGCCAGCATCGCGGCGGAAACTTCGCCGGTAAACGCGCCCTGCGCATGCTCGCTGACGTTCTGCGCCGCGCAGGCCACCGCGGTGCGCGCCAGCTGGACCGTGGCTTCGGCGAGGTAGGGGAAAGGCACGCACACCGCGCACTCGACGCCCGAAATCTCGCTCATGCCCCTGACGACGGCGTCCAGCAGCGTCCGGTTCGACGCCCGGTTGCCGTGCATTTTCCAGTTGCCGGCGACCAGCCGAGCGCGCATTGCGATTCCGATTCGAAAAACCGTGGAATTCTACCGTGTAGGGGTCGGCAGGGTCAACGAAAAAGCCGGCGCGAGATCAAAGTGTTGCGCCCGATTCAGGACCGCGCGCGGTACGCTCCGCGCGCCGCGTCGCGCGCCAGTCGCGCGCCCTCGGCATCCATGATCGCGTACAGGCGCTGGCCGATCGCGTCCTGCGCCGGACGCAGCAGCGCGGGCAGCTTCACC
>JBAUTD010000114.1:0-1500 GCA_049582045.1 Burkholderiales bacterium | reverse complement strand
GCTCCAGAAGAGCGAATGCACCAGCGGATCGAATCCCGACAGGCCGAACAGCGCCTGCGGCCGCAGCAGCGCGAGGCCGAACGGCCCGTCGCGCAGCAGCTCGGGCGAAAACACCGCGCCCGGGCCGAGGCTCGGCAGGAACAGCGTGTAGGCCCACAGCGCGGCGCCCGCCGCGAGGCCCGCGATCGCGCCCGCGGCATTGGCGTTGCGCCAGTACAGGCCGCCGATGAGGCTCGGCAGGAACTGCGCCACCCCGGCGAACGAGATCAGCCCGATCGCGGCGAGCGCCTCGCCGGTGCCGCTGAAGCGGAAGTAAAGGAAGCCCAGCAGCATCAGGGCGCAGATGCTCGCGCGGCGGGTTCTGAGCAGGAAGCGGCGGACCTCGCCGCTCTCGTTCAGGTGCACCCAGCGAAAGCGCATCGCGAGCGGCATCAGCAGGTGGTTCGAGATCATGGTCGAGAGCGCGATGCAGGCGACGATCACCATCGAGGTGGCCGAGGAAAAGCCGCCCAGGAAGGCGAGCAGCGCCACCGCGTCGTGCCCGGCCCACATCGGCAGCGTCAGCACGAACATGTCGGGATTGGAGCCCCTGGGCAGCAGCGACAGGCCCGCGATCGCGATCGGCAGCACGAACAGCGTGATCAGGAACAGGTAGAGCGGAAACATCCACGACGCCGTGCGCAGGTGGCGCTCGTCGGAGTTCTCCACCACGGTCACCTGGAACTGGCGCGGCAGGCACACGACCGCCGCGGCCGACAGGAAAGTGATCGCGACCCAGCGCGAGCCGAAGGCGTCCGGCGCGTGCAGCAGGCGCGGCGCGGCGCGCGAGAAGCTGTCCGCGACGCCGTCGCAGATGCCCCACACGACCAGCACCCCGACCGCGAGCAGCGCCACGAGCTTCACCACCGCCTCGAGCGCGATCGCCGCCACCACGCCGTGGTGCTGCTCCTTCGCGTCGACGTTGCGCGTGCCGAACAGGATCGTGAACAGCGCCATCCCCGCGGCGATCCAGAACGCCGCGTCGTAGCCGGATGCGCCGCGCGTCAGCCCCAGCGGATCCTCCGGACTCGCGCGGGTGATCACTTCGATGCTCGAGGTCACCGCGCGCAGCTGCAGCGCGATATAGGGCGTGACCCCGACCACGGCGATCCCGGTCGCGAGCGCCGCCAGCGGCGCGCTTTTGCCGAAGCGCGAGGAAATCATGTCCGCGATCGAGGTCGTGCCGTGCACGTGGCCGATGCGCACGAGCTTGCGCAGCAGCAGCCACCAGCCCGCGAACACCAGCGTCGGCCCGAGGTAGATGGTGGCGAACTCCAGGCCGCCGCGCGCCGCCGAGCCCACCGCGCCGTAGAAGGTCCAGGACGTGCAGTAAATCGAGATCGAGAGCGTGTACACGACCGGCGACTGCAGCCAGCCCAGGCGCCCGGCGCGCGCGCGCTGGTCGCCGACGAAGGCCACCGCGAACAGCAGCGCCACGTACAGCAGCGCGATCGGCAGGAC
>JBAUTD010000113.1:0-4880 GCA_049582045.1 Burkholderiales bacterium | reverse complement strand
GTCGACTGGCTGCTCGCCAACTTCGGCAAGGACGTGCGCGCGGCCTCGGCCGGCGCAGTGCCGTTCCTCAAGCTGATGGGCGTGGTCGCAGGCGGCTGGCAGATGGCGCGCGCTGCGCTCGCGGCGGAGAAAAAGCTCGCCGCGGGCGAGGGCGACCCGGCCTTCTACAAGGCCAAGATCGTCACCGCGCGCTTCTACGCCGACCACGTGCTGGTGCAGGCGGCGGCGCTGCGCGACACGGTCCTGAACGGGGGCGCCGCAGCGATGGCGCTGGACGAGGAGCAGTTCCTCGCGGTCTAGCCCGGCTCAGGGCGTGGGCGCCGCCATGTTGCCCTTGTTGGTGACCGTCGAGGCCTTCGCGTCCGGGGGCACGTCCGGCACCGTTCTTTCCCACTCGGCGTAGCGCGCGCGCATCGCCTCGAGCCGCGCCGGATCGCGCGGCGCGCGGTTGGCCCGCTCGCGGGGATCGCGCGCCAGGTCGTAGAGGAACTCGCCGTCCTCGGTCAGGAGGTATTTCCAGTTCCCGGCGCGCATGGCGCGCTGATTGCGGAAATTCATGCGCCAGAAGAGCTCGCGCTCGAAGGTGCGCGCCGGGTCGTTCAGCACCGGAAGCAGGCTCAGGCCGTCGAGCGGATAGTCCGGGTGCGGCGCGACGCCGGCCGCCTCGAGGAAGGTCGCGACCCAGTCCATCGTGACGGCGAGCTGCCCGGTCGCGCTGCCCGCCTTCACCCGGGCCGGCCAGCGCACGATGTAGGGCACGCGGATGCCGCCCTCCAGCAGGTCCATCTTCTTGCCGGTGAGCGGCCAGACATCCGAAAATCGCTCGCCCCCGTTGTCGCTGGTGAAGACGACGATCGTGTTGTCGTCCGCGCCGATGTCCTTCAGCGCGGCGAGCAGGCGGCCGATGCCCTCGTCCATGTGGTGGATCATCGCCAGGTAGGTCTCGACCGAACCGCCGGAGACGTGGCTGATGTGCTCGCGGCTGGCGGCGAGCTGCGTCGCCTCGGCTTCGTCGGCGCGGGTTTCCCAGGGCCAGTGCGGCGCGGTGTAGTGCAGCGAGAGCAGGAACGGCTGCGCTTGCGCGCGCCGGCGCCCGATGTAGTCGACCGCGCGCTCGCTGATCAGGTCGGTGAGGTAGCCGATGCGATGCACCTCGGTCTCGCCTTCCCACAGGTCGTGCGCGCCGGCGGTGTCGCAGTGCGTGAAGTAGTCCAGCCCGCCGCTCATGGCGCCGAAGAACTCCTGGTAGCCGCTCTTGCGCGGCCCGAAGTGAGGCGCATAGCCCAGGTGCCACTTGCCGACCAGCGCGGTGGCGTAACCGGCGTCGCGCAGCAGCGAAGGCAGGGTCGGGTGATCCGGCGGCAGGCCGAGCACGGGACTGTAGGTCGGGTCGTTGCGCGCCCGGCCGGCAATCGGCTCGTCCCAGCCGCCGCGCAGGCGGTACTGGTAGCGCCCGGTGGCGAGCGCGAAGCGCGTCGGCGAGCACACCGGCGAGTTGGAGTAGCCGTCGCTGAATTTCAGGCCTTCGGCCGCCATGCGGTCCAGGTTCGGCGAGCACGAGCCGCGCGGCGCGGCGAGCGAGCGCCCGCCGTAGCAGCCGAGGTCGGCGTAGCCGAGGTCGTCGGCGAGGATGAAGATGAAGTTGGGTCTGTCTACCATTTGATTGTCACCAGCCAGGTGGCGATTGCGGGAAAGGCGAACAGCAGGCCGAGCGCCACGAGGTCGGCCGCCACGAACGGCATCACGCCGCGGAAGATGCGCGACAGCCGGATGTCCGGCATCATCGCACGCACCGTGAAGACGTTCATCCCGATCGGCGGCGTGACCAGGCCCAGCTCGACCACGATCACCATCACGATGCCGAACCAGATCAGGTTCACGTCCTGGTACACCAGGATCGGCAGGAACACCGGAACGATGATCAGCAGGATGCCGATGGCCTCGAAGATCATGCCGAGCAGGATGCAGACGACGCAGATCGCGAACACGATTCCCGTCGGCGAGAGGTGCATGACCTCGACCATGTCGACCAGCGCGTTGGGCAGGCCGGACAGGTCGATGAAATTCGAGAAGACCTGTGCGCCGAAAATGACGATGAACAGCGCCGCGCTCGTGCGGCAGGCTTCCAGCAGCGACTCGTAGAGCTGCGTCAGGGTGCGCAGGCGGCGGCGCCACCAGGCGAAGGCCGCCGCCCCGGTCGCGCCGATGCCGGACGCCTCGGTCGGGGTGAACACGCCGAAATAGATGCCGCCGAGCACGAGCACGAAAAGAGACACCACCGGCCAGACGTTGAGGTAGGCGCGCAGGCGCTCGGCGCGCGGCACGGCAGCGCCCGCGGGGCCGAAGTCGGGGCGGCGCCAGACAACCGCGAGCACCGCCGCCATGTAGAGCAGGACGAGCAGGATCCCGGGGCAGACCCCGGCGATGAACAGCTTGCCGATGTCCTGCTCGGCGACCAGGCCGTAGATCACCAGCGGAACCGAGGGCGGGATCATGATTCCCAGCGTTCCGCCCGCCGCGATGACTCCCGATGACAGCGAGTCGTCGTAGCCGTAGCGTCGCATGTGCGGCATGGCCACCTTGGTCATCGTCGCCGCCGTGGCGAGCGAGGAGCCCGAGACCGCGGCAAAGCCGGCGCAGGCGAGGACGGTCGACTGGGCGAGGCCGCCGCGATAGCGGCCGAGCAGCGCGTTGGAGGCCTCGAACAGATCCTCGGAGATGTTCGCGCGGTGGATGAATACGCCCATCAGCAGGAACAGCGGGATCACGGACAGGCCGTAGTTCGCGCCGGTGTCGACGATCTGCTGCGACATCATCGTCACCGCGGCGTGCCAGTCCCAGCCGCGCATGTACGCGAATCCCGCGAGGCCGGTCAGGAGCGTCGAGAAGCCGAGCGGAAAGCCGAGGAAGCACAGCAGCAGCAGGCACCCGAACCCCAGCAGCGCGATGGTCATGGCGCGCCGCCGTCAGAGATGCGTCGAAGTGGCGCCGAGCCGCCCGCGCGTGCGCACCACCGCGATCAGCAGCAGCAGCAACCCGGCCAGCGACAGCACGGCGGCCGACATCGGCTCGATCCATTTCGGCAGGTCGAGCACCGCGGTGTGCTTGGCGCTCGACAGCAAGTCGAGCGCGTGCCGGAACATCTGCCAGCAGATCAGCAGGGTGCAGCCCACGGACATGGCGATCGACGCCCAGCGCTGAGGCACGGCGATGGTGCGCTCGATCAGCGGCTCCAGCAGCGATACCGTGATGTGCTCGTTCTTGGCGCCGATGAACGCGAGCCCGGCGAAGACCGAGACGATCATCAGCTGCTCGATGATCTCGGCGACGCCGAAAATCGAGTGGTGGAACCCGTAACGGCCGATGACGTCGACGAAAGTGAGCACCATCATCGAAAACAGCGCCGCCGCGGCGACCACGCCGAGGGTGCGCGACGCGATCGCCTCGAACCGCCGCAGCATCGATCGCCGCCCGCTACTTGCGCTTGGCGTCTTCTTCGGCGAGCACTTTGCGGTAGTACGCGATCGCCGCCTTGCCGTCGACGCCCATCGCCGCGACCTTCTTCAGCCAGGCGTCGGTCATCGGCTGCCCGATGGCCTCGAGCCTGGCGAGCATCGCCGGGTCGCCCGGGAAGGTCTTGATGCCATGCTTCGCGACCGCAATTTTCGACTTCTTCTGCACACCGTCCTGCACCTGGCCGAAGTGGCGCGAGATCTTCTCGCCGCTCAGCGCGACGATCGCCTTGCGGTCGGCGGGAGAGATCGTGTTCCACTTCTTCAGGCTGATGAAGAACGAGAACGTGGGCGTGAAGATCTTGTCGGGGAAGATGGTCCCGGACTTCGTGTAGTCGAGCAGCTTGAACGAGGTGACCGAGGAGAACGGAACGCCGACGTAGCCGTCGACGACGCCCTTCGAGATCGTCTCGAGCATCTGCACCGCCGGGCCCGCGACCACCGCCGAGCCGGTCGCCTTGATGATGTTGGCGGTGACGCCCGGAAGCGCCCACATCTTGCGCTCCTTGAGGTCCTCGATGCTGAGGATCGGCTTGTCGGTCATCGACCAGAACTCGGCGCCGTTGGTCGCGTAGTCCGCGAGCAGCTTGACCGGGCCGTACTCGTCCTTCTTGGCGAAGAACTTCCGGTAGGTGCGCCATAGCGCCACGCTGCCCGACTCGGCGCTCTCGGTGCCGATGAACGGAAGCTGGCCGATCTGGATCCCGGTGACCTTGTTGGAGATGAACTGGTTGAACTGGATCGCGCCGTCCATCACGCCGTTGACTACGCCGTCGTACTGGTCAGAGGGCGCCGCGAGGCTCTTGGGCGGGATGTTGAACTTGACCCGTCCGTCGGTCGCTTTGGCGATCTGCTTCGACCAGTCCCGCAGCATGACGCGGCAGGTGTAGTGCTGCGGGGGGAAGAAGCAGTTGAACAGGATCGTCTGAGCGGACGCGTTGCGCGGCGCGATTCCGGCCGCCGCGAGCGCCGCTCCGATCGCGAGCAGGCTGGCTGTTCTGGCATTCATGTCGGTCTCCTCCTCCTGTGGAATCTGATCTTGTCGTCCGGTCCTTTCCCGAGGCCGGCACTGGAGCATACGGAGGGCAGGCGAAAACCGAAAGACGTATCATTCGGCATACCGATAACCGGAGGTTATCAATGAGACTCAACCATATCCGGGACTTCATCGCCATCGTCGAAGCCGGCGGCATCCGCGCCGCGGCGCGCGGCCTCGCCGTTTCCCAGCCTGCGCTCACCAAGAGCCTGCGCCAGCTCGAGACCGAACTCGGCGGGGTGCTGCTCACGCGCGGGGTGCGCGGCGCCCGTCCGACCGAGATCGGCCAGGCGTTCCTCGCGCGTGCGCGCGCGGTCACCGTCGAGCTGCAG
>JBAUTD010000112.1:0-1705 GCA_049582045.1 Burkholderiales bacterium | reverse complement strand
GCCCGACGCCCTGCGCGGCTGCGGCGCCCGAGGCGGCGAGGGCGATGACGAAAGCGAAGGTCGCGGCGGGTTTCATCGAGTCCGTTGTACGCCGGCCTTGCCGCGAACCGAAGGAACTACTGCACCTCCTTGCCCGGCGCGCCCATCTTGGCGATGATGGGCGCCGGATCCGGTTTGCTGCGAGGGCACACACCCACTAAAGGAGCTTTGACATATGAGCACATTCCGTCGCGGCGCATTGTGGGCCGCCCCGTTCTGGCTGTGCGCTGCGGCAATGCCTTCGGCGGCTCGAGCCGATACCGACGCGTGCACGATATTGACGCCGGCCCAGGTCGGCGCCGCCGTAGGCGTCGCGGTCTCCCACGGAGAGCACGTCACGCCCACCTTCGTGAAAACCTGCACCTGGACTGCGACCGGCGGCTCCAAGGTGAAATATGTGACGCTCTACCTGCAAACGGCCGCGGCCTACGACGGCGGCAAGGGGATGGCAAGCCAGATGGCCGCCGCGGGCAGGCACGCCGCCGTGAAATCCGCCAGCGTCGGCGATGACGGCTACTACTTCGTGGTGGGGGACCAGGTCGGGCTCCTGGTCAAGAAAGGCAGCGTCTCGTTCAAGGTCGCGGTCTATGCAAGGCTCCCCGTCGCCACGAAGGAGGCGATGGAGCTGGCCCTCGCGAAGGAAGCCCTGGCGAAGCTCTGAGTTCTCAGCTCGCCTTGCCGAGCGCGCTCTTCTTGGCGATCGCGCCGGTGAAGCGCTCCAGCGTCCTAGAGAGCTCGCCGCGGGGGATGATGATTTCGATCAGGCGGAAGGTCTTCTTGTCGGCCACGGCGTCCTCCAGCGCGGCGGCGAGGGCCTTGCGGGTGGTGACGCGCACGCCTTTGCCGCCCAGGCCCGGCGCCATGTCGGCGAAGTTCCACTCGTCGAGGTCGTTGTAGCCGGTGTCCTTCTGGAAGGCCTTCAACATGCCCCAGGCGGCGTTGTTGAACACGAGCACGATCGGGTTCCAGCGCTGGCGGCGGCAGTTGCCCAGCTCCCAGCCGGTCATCTGGAAGGCGCCGTCGCCGACCAGGACCAGCGGGCGCTTGCGCGATGCGGCCTGCAGGCCGAAGCCGAACGGGACGCCCGCCCCCATGGTGGCGTAGTAGCCGGCGGCGACCAGCGGGCCGGGGACGATGTCCATCGCGGTAAAGAGGCAATCGCCCATGTCGGCGGCGATCGGCATGACGCCGTGGCGCGCGAACAGGTCGTTGACGGCAGTGGCGATGTCGAGCGGCCGGATCGGCTGGGCGTCGGCCTTGAAGCCGGCGGGGTACTCGGCCGCGACCGGGGCGGCGTCGCCCAGGCGCCTGGCGCGCTTCAGCAGCGCGTCGACCAGCGCTTCCAGCGTTACGCCGGGATAGACGTGGTGGCCCAGGCGCACTTCGCCGTCGAAAGCGTGCACCGCGCTGCGCATGTCGATCTGCTGCTGCGAGACGCCGAAGTTGGTGTCGCACAGGATCACGCCGAGCATGAGCAGGCCATCCGAATGCTCGACCAGCCTGCGCACGCGCGCCTCGCCCGCGAGGCCCAGGTAGGTGCCGGCGAGCGGCGCGTCGGTCTCGGCGAGGATGCCGCGGCCCATGAAGCTGGTGAGCGTGGGAATCGCGAGCTTCTTCGCGAGCCGGGCGACCTTCTTCTCCAGGCCAAAGCGGCGCACTTCGACTC
>JBAUTD010000111.1:0-3094 GCA_049582045.1 Burkholderiales bacterium | reverse complement strand
GCGCTGCACCGCTGGTCGGTCGAGCGCAGCGCGGAGTTCTGGAGTCTGCTGTGGGATTTCTGCGGCGTGCGGGGCGACAAGGGCGCCCGCGTGCTGGTGGACGGCGAGCGCATGCCGGGGGCGACCTGGTTTCCCGACGCGAAGCTCAATTTCGCCCAGAACCTGCTGCGCGAGCCCGACGACGGCGACGCGATCGTGTTCTGGGGCGAGGACCGGATCAAACGGCGCTACACGCGCAGGCAGCTGCACGAGCTGGTCTCGCGCATGCAACAGGCGCTCGCCGCGGCGGGGGTGGGCATGGGCGACCGCGTCGCGGGCTATCTGCCCAACCTGCCGGAGGCGACCGCGGCGATGCTCGCCACCACGAGCCTGGGCGCGATCTGGTCGTCCTGCTCGCCCGATTTCGGCGTCAGGGGGGTGCTCGACCGCTTCGGCCAGATCGAGCCCAAGGTGCTGTTCTGCGCCGACGGCTACCTGTACGGCGGCAAGGAGTACGACTCGCAGGACAAGGTGCGCGAGATCCTCGCCGGGCTGCCGACGGTGCGCCGCTGCGTGGTGCTCGACTACCTCGGCGCGAAGGCGAGCGCGGGCACGTCGCTTGCCGAGTTCATCGCGCCGTTCGCGGCCAGAGCGGTCGAGTTCGAGCGCATGGCGTTCAACGACCCGCTCTACATTCTTTATTCGTCCGGCACCACCGGTGTGCCCAAGTGCATCGTGCACGGCACCGGCGGCACGCTGCTGCAGCACCTCAAGGAGCACCGGCTGCACTCGGACGTCGGGCCGGGCGACCGTGTGTTCTACTTCACCACGCTCGGCTGGATGATGTGGAACTGGCTCGTCTCCGGGCTTGCCGCGGGGGCGACGCTGCTGTTGTACGACGGCTCGCCGTTCGTCGCGCGCGGGCGCATCCTGTTCGATTTTGCCGATGCCGAAGGCATGACCCACTTCGGCACCTCGGCCAAGTTCATCGACGCGATCGCCAAGGTCGGCCTGAACCCCGCGCGCACGCACAAGCTGGAGAAGCTGCGCGCGATGCTCTCGACCGGCTCGCCGCTGCTGCCCGAGGGCTTCGATTACGTCTACCGCAACGTGAAGGCCGACCTGTGCCTGTCGTCGATCTCGGGCGGGACCGACATCGTTTCGTGCTTCGTGCTCGGCAACCCGGCGGCTCCGGTCTGGCGCGGCGAGATCCAGTGCAAGGGCCTGGGCCTCGCGGTCGAGGTGTTCGACGACGCGGGGCATGCGCTGGCGGGCGAGAAGGGCGAGCTGGTGTGCTCGCGGCCGTTTCCGGCCATGCCGCTGGGCTTCTGGAACGACCCCGACGGCGCGCGCTACCACGCCGCCTACTTCGAGAAGTACCCCGACGTCTGGCGCCACGGCGACTGGTGCGAGATCACGCCGCACGGCGGAATGGTCATCTACGGCCGGTCGGATGCGGTGCTCAATCCGGGCGGGGTGAGGATCGGCACGGCCGAGATCTACCGCCAGGTCGAGAGCCTCGACGAGGTGGTCGAGTCGATCGTCATCGGCCAGGACTGGGAAGGCGACGTGCGGGTGGTGCTGTTCGTCAAGCTGCGCGAGGGCGAAGCGCTGAACGAAGAGCTGATCAACAGGATAAAGAAGAGGATTCGCGACAACGCGACCCCCCGTCACGTGCCGGACAAGGTGCTGCAGGTGGCGGACATCCCGCGCACCAAGAGCGGCAAGATCGTCGAGCTCGCGGTGCGCGAGGTGGTGCACGGCCGGCCGGTGAAGAACCTCGAGGCGCTCGCCAATCCCGAGGCGCTGGAGCACTTCCGCAGCCGGCCCGAGCTGGCCGACGGCTAGGATTCGATTCCCGGTCCTTTGCAGTAACGCTTCAGGAAGTCGAGAGCCTCGGCGGATACGCGCTCGACGATGGCGCCGGCCGGTTCGATGGAATGAATCAGCCCGGCTGCTTCGCCAAACCAGACTGCCGTGTTCTCGGGGTCGCCTTCCGCGAACGCCTTTCGATAACGAGGGCCTTCCACCGAGGCGTTGCTTTCGAGTTCATCTTCCCGCCCGTGCCATCGGTCGGTGAACGCATTGCGGCGAATGCGAGCGGTAAACCCTCTCGGCCATGGGATCTGGCGGGCAATATCCGCAACGCGGGTACGGATCGTCCCATCGCCGTCCGTCTCGACAATGGCCTCGTGATGTCGCGAAGCGACGAGGGCCTCCGTCGCGGCCCAGAACCGGGTTCCCATCAGCACGCCGTCGGCACCGAGCATCAGCGCGGCTGCCAGGCCTCGCCCGTCGGCTATGCCCCCGGCCGCCAGAAGTAGCGTGCCCGGCGCTTTGCTCCGGAGGTAGTCGGCTGCCTCCGGAATAAAGGTGATTCCTCCGCGCAACGCGCCGTGTCCGCCGGCTTCTGCCCCTTGAGCGACCACCGCAGCTGCACCGACGTCGACAGCGTCCATCACATGCCCTATGTCCTGGCACTGACAGATAAGTCTGGCGCCCGCAGACCGGATTTCGTCGACAAACGGCCTCGGGTCGCCGAACGAGAGCATCACGGCCGCGGGCCTGTGCTTCAGAACATCCGTCAGGAGGGACGGTGACTTACGCAGCGACCATGTGATGAAGCCGACGCCGACCGAGTGCCCATGCGCCGCTTCGAACTGTCCTTCCAGCCAGGTTGGATCGCCGTACCCTCCGCCAATCAATCCCAGTCCCCCACTGCGACTGACAGCGGCGGCAAGTCGCCCGCCTCCGGCAAAGGCCATCGGCGCCGACACGATGGGGTGCCTGAGGTTCCAGGCACGGGTCAGGCGGGTTGCGAGCGTACTCATTCCTGGTTCGGGCTATGAGCCGGTGAAGCGCGGCGTGCGCCGCTCGGTGCTCGCTTTCACGCCTTCCTTGAAGTCCGCGGTCTTGCGCAGCCGCGCCTGCTCGGCGAGCTCGTGCTCGGTGGCGGCGCGCACGCGCTCGGCCAAGCCGGCGCGCATTGTCGCGCGGGTCGAAACCAGACCGAGCGGCGAATTGGTCGCAATTTCGGCGGCCAATTCCATCGCCGCCGTGCGTACGTCATCCTGCGGCACCAGGACATCCGCCAAGCCCATGGCAAAGGCCTCGT
>JBAUTD010000110.1:0-2015 GCA_049582045.1 Burkholderiales bacterium | reverse complement strand
TCCCTGCGCACCGACTCGCGCGCCGCGACGCCCATGCGCCGCCGCAGGTCGGCGTCCTTGAGCAGCTGGACGATTCGCTCGGCCGCCTGCTCGATGCTCGAGACCCGGAATCCGCTGACCCCGTCCTCGATCTGGCGCCTGATGCCGCCGCAGTCGCCGCCGATCACCGCGGCGCCCTTCCACATCGCCTCGGTGACGGTCAGGCCGAAGCCCTCGCGCAGCGATTTCTGCAGCACCACCGCCGCGCGCCGCTGCAGCGCGTTGACCAGGGCGCTGTCCTCGGCGGTCAGGATCAGGATGCGCTCCTCCTTGCAATCGAGCAGCGACTCGAACACCTGCTGGCCTTCGGGATCGTCGGTGGCCACGTTGCCCAGCAGCACCAGCGTCGCGTCGACCTCCTTGCGTGCGATCCTGAATGCCTCGATCACCCCCTGGGGGTCCTTCCAGCGGTCGAAGCGCGAGATCTGCGCCACGATCGGCAGGTCGTCCGGAATGCCGTAGTGCTCGAGCCGGTCCTTGATCTCGGCCTCGTCCAGGTCCCGGTTCTTGACCGAAAAGGGGTCGATCGCGGGCATGAAGAACACCTGCGGCACCTCCAGCCGCTGGCCGTACTCGGGCAGCGACATCACCACCGCGTCGTACTGCTCGACGAAACCCCGCAGATAGTCCCAGGCTTCCTGGTTCGGCCGCGACAGGTCGATGTGGCAGCGCCAGATCCAGGGGCAGCTGCGGCGGAAATGCGTCACCAGCGGCAGCGGCTGCGGATCGTGCACCACCACCACGTCCGCGTCGATGTTCATGCGCAGCGAATTGTGGAACACGATCTGCTCGTAGTGCTGCTTCTTGAGCTCGGTGAGGTCGATCTCGCCGCCTTGCAGCGCGTTGTGCAGCTTCTTGGTGACGCTGAAGAAATCGGGGCTGCCCTGGATCAGCCGCCAGTCGGCGCGGATGCCGATGGCCGATTGCGCCAGCGTGAGCGAGGACAGGATCTCGGCCACCCCGCCGCCGTAGAAGGTCGAGCTGACGTTCACCACCCGCAGATCGTGCAGCCGCTTGGCCTTGAGCATGATGCGCTCGATCGCCTCGGCTCCGATCAGATCTTCGTATTGCTCGATTCGCAGCGGATAGAAGAATTTTTCCATATGGGCGCCTCAACGCTCGAGCGCGGCGCGAAGCTCGCTCGCGGCCTGCTCGGGTGCCTTTACGTTGACCACGATGCGCGAGCCGAGCTCGAAGCCCGCGGGCGTGGTCAGGCGCGGCAGCAGCTCGATGAACCAGTGGTTGGCCGAGCGGTGCACCACGTCGAGCGGCGGGCTGGAGACCACCAGGTTGTAGTGCGGCTCGGCCACGCAGGCGCGAAGCGCCGCGACGACGCGCGTCAGGTGCCCGGCAAGATCGTCCAGCTCGTCCGCGTCGACCTCGAGGAATGAGGGCGAATGGCGCCGGGGGACGATCTGCAGCTGGTAGGGGTTGCTCGACGCGTAGGGCGCGAAGCTGACGAAGCGCGCGCTCTCGAGCACCACCCTCTCGGCGGCGGCCCGCTCGTCGCCCAGCACGCGGCAAAGGCCGCAGCGCCCGTGCTCGTCGAAGAAGGCGATCTCGTCGTTCA
Organism: Burkholderiales bacterium; assembly: GCA_049582045.1. Lineage (GTDB taxonomy): Bacteria > Pseudomonadota > Gammaproteobacteria > Burkholderiales > SG8-39 > DAHVFK01. The sequence continues at coordinate 406 of JBAUTD010000110.1, read as the reverse complement.
CCCGCCGTCGCGTCTCGGGAGAGACCGCGGGCGTGGCCACGATCTGCGAATGCGGGTGCGTCAGGCTGGTGCCCGCACGCGCGCCCTGGTTGCGAAACAGCACCACCTGGCGCACGCCGGGGTCGCGCACGGCGAGCGCCCGGTAGCGCCGCGCGTACATCTCGAGCACCCTGCGCGTCTGCTCGGCCGGCATCGAGCCCAGCGTCGCGTCGTGGTCGGGCGATTCGACGATCACTTCGTGGTAGCCCCGGCCTGCGAGCCAGCGCCCCGGGCCCGAATGCGGCGCGACGGCATTCTTGCCCGGCGGCGACGACAGCACCGGAAACTTGTTCGGCAGCGCGCGCACCAGCCAGCTGCCGTCGGCGTCTTCGATGCTGTCCAGCGGCGCCGGCGCGAGGCGCTCGTT
>JBAUTD010000109.1:0-3311 GCA_049582045.1 Burkholderiales bacterium | reverse complement strand
GCCGGCCATGATGTCGTTGATCTGGTCGGCGTCGAGCGTCTCCCACTCGAGCAGCGTGCGCGCCATGGTCTCGACCTTGTCGCGGTTGTCCTCGAGCAGCTTGCGCGCGAGCTTGTACTGCGTGTCGATGATGCGGCGGATCTCGCCGTCGACCTTCTGCAGCGTCGCTTCCGACACGTTCTTGTGCGTGGTGATCGAGCGCCCGAGGAACACCTCGCCCTCGTTCTCGCCGTAAACCATCGGCCCGAGCTCGTCCGACATGCCCCACTGGGTCACCATGCGCCGCGCGAGCTCGGTGGCGCGCTCGAAGTCGTTCGCCGCGCCGGTGGTCATCTGGCTCATGAACAGCTCCTCGGCGATGCGCCCGCCGAACAGCACCGCGATGATGCTGAGCAGACGGTCGCGGTCCTGGCTGTAGCGGTCCTGCTCGGGCAGCTGCATCGTCACGCCGAGCGCGCGCCCGCGCGGGATGATCGTCACCTTGTGCACCGGGTCGGTCTTGGGCAGCAGCTTCGCCACCACCGTGTGGCCCGACTCGTGGTATGCCGTGTTGCGGCGCTCGTCCTCGTGCATGACCATCGAGCGGCGCTCCGCGCCCATGATGATCTTGTCCTTGGCGCGCTCGAAGTCGTCCATGTCCACCAGCCGCTTGTTGCGCCGCGCGGCGAACAGCGCCGCCTCGTTCACCAGGTTGGCGAGATCCGCCCCCGAGAAGCCTGGCGTGCCGCGGGCGATGATCTCGGCCTTGACGTCGGGCGCGAGCGGAACCTTTCGCATGTGGACCTTGAGGATCTCCTCGCGGCCGCGGATGTCGGGCAGCGGCACCACCACCTGGCGGTCGAAACGGCCGGGCCGCAGCAGCGCCGGGTCGAGCACGTCGGGACGGTTGGTCGCGGCGATCACGATCACGCCCACGGTGGCCTCGAAGCCGTCCATTTCGACCAGCAGCTGGTTCAGCGTCTGCTCGCGCTCGTCGTTGCCGCCGCCCAGGCCCGCGCCGCGCTGGCGCCCGACCGCGTCGATCTCGTCGATGAACACGATGCACGGCGCGTGCTTCTTCGCCTGCTCGAACATGTCGCGCACGCGCGCCGCGCCCACGCCGACGAACATCTCGACGAAATCGGAGCCCGAGATGGAGAAGAACGGCACCTTGGCCTCGCCCGCGATGGCGCGCGCGAGCAGCGTCTTGCCGGTCCCGGGCGAGCCGACCATCAGCACGCCGCGCGGGATGCGCCCGCCCAGCTTCTGGAACTTGGTCGGGTCGCGCAGGAAATCGACCAGCTCGGAGACGTCCTCCTTGGCCTCTTCGCAGCCGGCGACGTCGGCAAAGGTGACGGTGTTGGTCGATTCGTCGAGCATGCGCGCGCGCGATTTTCCGAACGAGAACGCCCCGCCGCGCCCGCCGCCCTGCATCTGGCGCATGAAAAAGATCCACACGCCGATCAGCAGCAGCATCGGGAACCACGACACGAAGATGTTCATCAGGAGCGAAGGCTCCTCCTCGGGCTTGGCCTCGATCTTGACGCCGTACTTGAGCAGGTCGGAGACCAGCCAGATGTCGCCCGGCGAATAGCTGACGACGCGCTTGCCGTCGGTGGTGGTCGCCTTGAGCTGGCGGCCCTCGATCGTCACCTTGGCGATCTGGCCGGATTTCACCTCGTCCAGGAACTGCGAATACTCCATCGGCGACTGCGCCGCGTGGCGGGTGTTGAACTGATTGAACACGGTCATCAGCACCAGCCCGATAACGAGCCAGATGACCAGGTTCTTAAGCATGTTGTTCAATGACTTACTCCTTCGCCTGATGCACTCATTCTAGCGCCCTTTTCGGGCCCCGCCCCAACAAATAGGTCTCGCGCGACTCGCCGCGCGACGCGCCGGGCTTGCGCACCGCCACCGTATGAAACACCCGCCTGGCCAGGCTCCGCACTTCTTCGAAAGCTTCGCCCTGAAATACCTTGACCACGAGCGCGCCGGATGGTTTCAGCACTTCGCAAGCGAGTTCCACCGCCAGCCCCGCCAATTCGGCCGCGCGCGCCTGGTCGACCGCGGCAATCCCCGACAGGTTCGGCGACAAGTCCGACAGCACCAGGTCCGCCGCTCCTCCCAGCGCCTGGCGCGCCGCCGCGCGCGCCTGCGCCTCGCGCACGTCGCCTTTGAGCACCTCAACTCCCGAAATGGGGGCGATTTCGAGCAGATCAATCGCCACCACGCGGCCGTTCGGCCCGACCTTGTGCGCGGCCACCTGCGACCAGCCGCCCGGCGCGGCGCCCAGGTCGAGCACCCTGCTCCCGGGCCGCAGAATCCTGTCCTTCTGGTCGATTTCCAGCAGCTTGTAGGCCGCGCGCGAGCGATAGCCCGCCGCTCTGGCCTGGCGCACGTAGCTGTCGGTGACGTGGCGCTTGAGCCAGGCTTTGCTGGATTTGGCCACCGCCGCTCGACCCGCCGTCCGGCGCTAGATGTAGCGGACGTCGATGATCTCGTAGCGCTTGACGCCGCCCGGGGTGCGCACTTCGACCACGTCGCCCGCGTCCTTGCCGATCAGGGCGCGCGCGATGGGGGAGCTGATCGAGATGCGGCCTTCCTTGATCTCGGCCTCGTCCTCGCCCACGATCTGGTAGGTGGCGGCCTCGCCGCCTTCCTCCTCCAGGTCCACCGTGGCGCCGAACACGCAGCGCCCCTCGGCGTCGAGCAGCTTGGGGTCGATGATCTGCGCGTTCGCGAGCTTCGACTCGATCTCGGCGATGCGGCCCTCGACGAAGGACTGGCGCTCGCGCGCGGCGTCGTATTCCGCGTTCTCCGACAGGTCGCCGTGCGCGCGCGCTTCGGCGATCGCGCCGATCACTTGCGGCCGCTCGACGGTCTTGAGGCGCTGCAGCTCGGCGCGCAACAGCTCGGCGCCACGCTTGGTAATCGGTGTCTTGGCCATGGCCGGATGTTACGCGACCTTGGCGGTCGCCGTCAGCTGGGCGTGCAGGTCCTGCAGCCGATAGGGCTCGAGTTGAGCCAGGTGCTTCATGCCCGCGCAGGCGGCCTTGGCGCCCGCGATGGTGGTGTAATAGGTGACGCGCTGCGCGAGCGCAGTGGTGCGGATCGAGCGCGAGTCCGAGATCGCGGTGCGGGTGTCCTCGACCGTGTTGACGATGAAGCTCACCTCGCCGTTCTTGATCATGTCCACGATGTGCGGCCGCCCTTCGGCGACCTTGTTCACCGCGGTCACCGGCACGCCCAGGGCCGCGATCGCGGCGGCGGTGCCCCGGCTCGCGAGGATGGTGAAACCAAGCGCCGCGAGGTCGCGCGCCACCTGCGCC
>JBAUTD010000108.1:0-2393 GCA_049582045.1 Burkholderiales bacterium | reverse complement strand
GCCTCGCCCTCGAAGCCGGCCACCGCGCCCGCGGCGCTGAGCTCGAGGATCTTGTCTCCGATCGCCACCCCCGCGCGCGGCGTCTCGAGCGTGCCGCGGCGGCGGAAGATGCCGAAAGGCAGGTTCTGGATCGGGAAGTCGCAGCCCGGATCGTTCGCGGATTCGACCCAGCTCGTGCGCTTGGGGTCGTGCGTCTCGTCGAGCTGCATAGTCTTATTTTCCGGGGTAGTTCTTGCGAAAGCCGTTCCAGACGGCGTCGTAGTTCTTCTGCCGCTCGCGCGCCTGCATCGCGAACCGGGTCGGCTTGAACACCCAGCGCGACTCCCACATAAATGCGAGGGTGTCCTCCTGCTTCGCCGGCTTGAGGTCCGCGGCGGTGGCCTTGTCGAAGCTCGCCGCGTCGGGCCCGTGCGCGCTCATGCAGTTGTGCAGCGACACGCCGCCCGGCAGGAAGCCCTCGGCCTTGGCGTCGTACACGCCGCGCACCAGGCCCATCAGCTCGCTCATCACGTTGCGGTGGAACCAAGGCGGGCGGAAAGTGTGCTCGGCCACCATCCAGCGCGGCGGGAAGATGACGAAGTCGCAGTTCGCCACGCCCGGCGCGCCCGAGGGCGAGGTGAGCACGGTGAAGATCGACGGGTCGGGGTGGTCGAAGCTCACGGTGTTGATCACCATGAAGCGCGCGAGATCGTACTTGCAGGGCACGTAGTCGCCGTGCCAGGCCACCACGTCGAGCGGCGAATGCTCGAGCTCCATCGCGAACAGGCCGCCGAGGTATTTCGACACCACCTGGTGCTTGCCGCCTGCGTCCTCGAACGCCGCCACTGGCGCGAGGAAGTCGCGCGTCTGCGCCAGGCCCTGGGCGCCGATCGGCCCCAGCTCGGGCAGGCGGAACGCCGCGCCGTAGTTCTCGCACGCGTAGCCGCGCGCCGCACCGTCGGGCAGCTCGACCTTGAAGCGCATGCCGCGCGGAATGACGCAGATCTCGCCCGGCGAGACTTCCAGCCTTCCCAGCTCGGCGAAGACCGCGAGCCGTCCCTGCTGCGGCACCAGCATCATCTCGCCGTCGGCGTTCCAGAAGACGCGCCTGTCCATCGAGCGGTTGGCGCGGTAGATGTGCACCGCGATCCCGGCCTGCGCCTCGGGGCTGCCCGAGCCCGCGAGCGTGGCCAGGCCGTCGAGGAAGTCGGTGGGCCTGGACGGCACGGGGAAGGGGTCCCAGCGCATGCGGTTGGGCTGCGCGCCCGCATCGTCGAACGGCCCGGAGCGTAGCGTCGGATGCGACACTTTCTTGTAAGGGGCGTGCATCGCCGAGGGGCGCAGCCGGTACATCCAGGTGCTCTGATTCTCCGCGCGCGGCGCGGTGAACGCGGTGCCCGAGAGCACCTCGGGGTAGAGCCCCTTCGGGGTGCGTTGCGGGGAGTTCTGGCCCAGCGGCAGCGCGCCGCGCACCGCCTCGCTGGAAAAGGTATTGCCGAACCCGCTCTGATAGGCCAGTCTCGGCGTCGAACTCTTCTTCATTGCGCTTATCTCCCGGTCCGATGGCATCCTATCAAAAACCCGTTTGCGCGAGGTCAACACCGCGAACCCGCATGGCGCTACGCTGCGGCCCGATGCGCGCTCCGACGATACTCCTTGCGCTCGCCTTCGCGCTGCCCGCCGCGGCAGCCGGGCCGGGCGACGCGGTGTCCTTCTACTCGCAAGCGGACGCCTGGACCCAGGGGCGGCACGCGGCGAGCGAGATGCGCGTCGCCTGCACCCGTCCGTTCGAGGGCGCTTACCTATCGCTGCTGGCCGACGCCTCGGGCAAGGTCGTGATCGCAGCGGTCAGCGCGAAGCCGCCGCACGACGCCGAGTCGCTGCTCGGCCACGGGCCGGACTCGACCCGGGACTGGGCTTGGCTGTGGGACCGCAATCGCGACGGCGCGGTCGACTACCTCGCGTACTTCCTCGGCGCGGACATGGTGTACCCGCGCGAGCTGCCGGCGGACTTCCCGCGCGGCAAGTCGACCAGGCTCTCGTCGACCCAGCTCGACTTCGTGCTGAAACACATGCGCAGCGTTTTCTATCACGCTGCCGACGACAACTTCGACGGCAAGGCCGACGCGGCGGTCTACCCGTACCGCGACGGCGAAACCTGGATCTGGGTCAAAGGGTTCTTCATCCTTCGCAGCACGCGTTTCGACGGCAAGGTGGACCAGGACTGGGCCTTCGCCGGGAGCCCGCAAGCGCGGCAGGGCGCCGCGCCGCGCAACGCATTCGGCTACCGGGTGAGGATCGATCCGGGCGAGGGCGAACCGGGCGAGACCGTGCTCGCCGGCTGGACCCGCTGGTTCGGCCGGATCAACGCCGTGGTCAAGGACTGCGCCCTGGGCGGGACGCTGAGATAAATC
>JBAUTD010000107.1:0-7692 GCA_049582045.1 Burkholderiales bacterium | reverse complement strand
CGCCAGGCGCGCGAGCAGCGCCTCGCGCCCCGGGACCACGATGCCCACGCGGCCGCGCAGCACCTCCGGCTTCGAGGTCGGCAGGTGGAACTGGCTGCGCCCGACGTTGGCCCACATGTTGTCGGTGCCGGTCATCAGGTACGGGTCGCGCGTGAGGCCGAGCGCGCTGACGTAGAACGCGGTGGCGAGCTGCTGATCTGGGATCCGGGTGTTGACGTGCTCCAGGGCGACGATGTTGCCCAGGTCCTCGGCGGTACGGTCGAAACTGTTTCGCATGGCGCGCAGATTGCCGCATGACATGGCGCTTGGCAATCGGGCGATAATCATGCGAAAGAAAGGAGCAAGCCATTGAGCAGTTCCGTCCCGGAGGGCTTCCGCCCCCTCAACCTCCCGCGCAACCCCTTCATCGAGGCCAACGGTCCGCTCTACGGCCGCATGGACGGCGAGAGCTTCGTCATGGGCTTCCTGTGCGAAACCAAGCACTGCAACCCGATGATGGTCTGCCACGGCGGCATGGTGGCGACGCTGGCCGACATGCTGCTGCTGCTCGGCACCAACATCCAGACCGGGCTCGGGCAGTTCATGCTCACGGTGAGCCTGGACGTCGACTTCCTCGCTCCGGTCAAGGTCGGCGACTGGCTCGAGGGGCGCGCCGAGGTCATGCGCGCGGGCAAGAGCATCATCTTCACCCAGGGCCGCATGACGGTCGGCGGCGCGCCGGTGGCGCGCGTCAACGCCGTGCTCAAGCCGAGCGGCCGGCCGCTGGCGGACTTCACCCCGGGAAGGTATTTTCTCTAGGCCGCCGATGAGCTCCCCGCGCGCGCACCGCATCGTCGTCATCAAGGGCGACGGCATCGGCCCCGAGCTGGTCGACGCCGCCCTGCTCGTCCTCGAGGCGGCAAGGCGAGCCTGCGGCTTCAGGCTCCAGATCGACCTGCGCGAGGGCGGCGCGGGCCTGTACCGCAAGACCGGCGCGAGCCTCGCGCCCGACACCTTCGAGGCCATCAAGCAAGCCGACGCCGCGATGAAGGGCCCGGTCGGCCTGTCCGAGGTGCGCCTGCCCGACGGCACCGAGGCGGGGCTGCTGGGCGGGGTGCTGCGGATCGGCCTGGATGCCTACGCCAACCTGCGCCCGGTGCGCCTGCTGCCCGGAGTCGATTCGCCGCTCAAGGCCGGCGCGGGCGAGATCGACTACGTCGTCGTGCGCGAGAACACCGAGGGCCTGTACCTGTCGCGCGGCAAGGGCGTCGGCAACGACCAGGCGATGGCGGACACCCTGCTCGTGACGCGCAAGGGCGTCGAGCGCGTCGCGCGCTACGCCTTCGAGCTCGCGCGCCGCCGCGATCGGGCGAAGCAGGTCACCTGCGTCGACAAGGCGAACGTGCTCGCCTCGCTCGCGTTCTTTCGCCGCGTGTTCGACGAGGTGGGCGAAGCCTACCCCGACGTGCGGCGCGAGCACCTCTACGCCGACGCCGCGGCGCAGGCCCTGGTGCTCGAGCCGCAGCGCTTCGACGTGCTGGTGATGGAAAACTTCCTCGGCGACATCCTCTCGGACCTCGGCGGCGCCACCGTCGGCGGAATAGGGCTTTGCCCCTCTGGCAACATCGGAGACAGGCACGCCTACTTCGAGCCGATCCACGGCAGTGCGCCCGACCTCGCCGGCCAGGACAAGGCCAACCCGATCTCCCAGATCCTGTCCGCCGCCCTCATGCTCGATCACCTCGGCGAGCGCGACGCCGCCGACCTCATCCGCCACGCAGTCGACGCCGCACTGAAGGACAAGAAACTCGTCCTCGGCCGCTTCGGCCAGCCCGAAGGCGGCACCCGCCGCGCCGCCGAAACCCTCGCCGCCGCCGTGCGCAGCCTCGCCCCGCGCTAAGCCCTCGCCCGCCCTTCGTCCTTCCGCCAGCGCCGATCCCGCGCGGCACGCCTATCTCACCGTCCCATCTGCCGCCATATCTACACCGGCAGATGCGTCCATCCCCTTGTAGATGGTTGCATCCACAAATATATGCTCCTAGCATCTTCCGCATGCAGGCCAATTGCTAGTGAGACCGACAGCTAGCCCACTGTGAAGATCGTCATCAACGGAATCGGCGTCGCCGGGCCGGCTCTTGGCTACTGGCTGACGAAGGCGGGGCACGAGGTTCTCCTCGTCGAGGAAGCGCCTCGCCTTCGTGCAGGCGGCTACGTCATCGATTTCTGGGGGATCGGCTACGACATCGCCGAGAAGATGAGCCTCGTCGGCGAGATCCGCCGCCTCGGCTATCAGGTACGCGAAGTGCGCTTCGTCGGTCGCGACGGTCGTAAGCGAGGAGGATTCGACGTCGCCGTCTTCGGCCGCATAACCCACGACCGGTTTACGAGCGTGCCCCGGTCCGATGTATCGGCGACGATATACCGGGCCATCGAGGGGAAGGTTGAGGCGATCTTCGGCGACTCAGTGGCTGGCATCGACGAACATGACAAGGGCGTGCGGGTCACCTTCGATCATGCGCCGTCGTGCGATGCCGACCTGGTCATAGGTGCCGATGGGCTTCATTCGCGCGTCCGCCGTCTCGCGTTCGGGGCGGATTCGGAATTCATCACCTCGCTCGGTTACCATGTCGCGGCCTTCGAAGTCGAAGGCTACCGCCCGCGCGACGAGCTCGTCTACGTGAGCCACGGACTGCCGGGAAGGCAGGTTTCACGGTTCGCCATGCACGGCGACAGAACGCTCTTCCTCTTCGTGTTTCGCGACGAGTACATGTGCGGCGGCGAGCCGAAGTCGATACTTTGCGAGGCCTTTGCCGGCTCCGGCTGGGAGTGGCCGCAGATCGAAAGAGAACTCGCACGCACAAGCGATCTTTACTTCGACACGGTTAGCCAGGTTCGGATGGACCGGTGGACAATAGGACGGACGGCGCTCGTCGGCGACGCGGCTGCCTGCGTCTCGCTCATGGCCGGCGAAGGGACCGGACTGGCGATCGCGGAGGCATACATCCTCGCCGGTGAGATTCATGCGTGCAGAGGCGATTTCCGCGCCGCCTTCGCGCGCTACGAGCAGCGATTGATGCCATTTCTGAGAAGGAAACAGGCGTCGGCAGCGATTTTCGCTTCATCGTTCGCCCCGAAGACTTCCATTGGAATAACGTTCCGGAACGTGGTGACGAAACTGATGCGAGTGCCATCCATCGCGGAACTATTCATAGGCCGCGAGCTCCGCGATGACATCGAACTGCCGGACTACGGAATTACACGGCCGTGATCACGCGCCCTCGCGGGCACGGCGATGTACAGAGACAAATTTGCCAACCGGCTATCTGGCTTCCGTCTAGCGGTTGGTAGATGCCGTTTAACAATGCAGCCTACTCAGACGACGCGCCGCTGAGACAATTCGTTAGACCTCAGCAAGTCCCGATCTCAAACCCTGATCGCAATGCCGATGGACCAAGCAAAGTGCAAAGCCTTTTGGAGCGCGTTCACCGAGTCGCTTGAAAGCAGCGACCCAAGGAAGTCCGCGAGACCAGACGCCTTCGGCTTTGGCGGCGAAGGCGAAATCGCCGATGAATTGGCGGCACTCGTGCTTGCAGGCAGAAAGAGAGCTACGGCAAGCCTGCCGGTTGAGTACACGTCCTTGGGCGAGCCCCTGCCTAAAGCCGGCGATCTGAGCATCATCGTCAACGGAACTGGCAGTCCAGTGGCAATCATCGAGCGCATCTCCGTCGATTTGGTTCCCTTCCAGGCAATCGATGCAGACTTTGCTGCCTATGAAGGCGAAGGCGATGGAAGCCTTGCCTACTGGCGCGAAGCTCACACTTCGTTCTTCAATGCTGTTTGCGAGCGGTTTGGCGGGAGACTGGAAGCCAATACACCAATCCTTTGTCAGCGCTTCAAGCTGGTTTGGCCGCGCTCCGCCCGCGGCTGAGTTCGAACGCTAGGCCAGGAAGAAGTCATGATCAGTCGCGAAGTAAGTCGCACAGCTCTCGAAGTGGCATACATGCGTGCCGCACACCAGATTCTGGACTCGAAGCCTTTACTGTTCGAAGATGCATTTGCCGTGCAAATCCTCGGGAAGGACGCTCCTCGAAAAATACGCGAGGCGACAGCGCACTATCAAACACCGGTCGCACGAGCTTTACGTTCACGTGTCGCTCTGCGCTCTCGCTATGCGGAAGATCAGCTCCTTTCCGCAATTCAGCGAGGCATTTCTCAATATGTCATCGTCGGTGCGGGATTCGACACGTTCTCGCTAAGGCAGCCTAAATGGGCGAACGATCTCCTAATCGTGGAAGTCGACCATCCAGGAACTCAGAGCCATAAACTATCACTGCTTGACGAGGCAGGCCTGAGTGTTCGGGACAATGTGAAATTCGCCGAGATTGATTTCGAGAGCGAAACTCTGGAAGAGGGGCTGCTTAGAAATGGGATCTCCATCGCACGGAACACCTTCTTCAGCTGGCTCGGCGTCACCATGTATCTCACCGAGGAAGCGATCGACGCAACACTTCGGTCAATGTCCAAATTTCCTGCCGGAAGCCAAGTCGTCCTCACATTCGCGGAGCCGTCCACCTCCTCGCCGGTTGCGAAAGCCATAGCTGCGCGCATTGCGGAACATGTTGAATCCATTGGGGAGCCTTTCGTCAGCTATTTTGAACCAGAGGCACTAAGGTCGATGCTGGTAAGCGCTGGGTTCGCGAGCGTGGAACTCTTGTCTGCTGACGAAGCCCATAGAAGGTACTTTGTCCATGGGCATGCGGATCTTCCGCCTCCCAAACGCATCGGCCTGGCGTCCGCAATTCGATAGAGAAGTCGACGTCACCAAATGCGGCGGCGGGCCTGATAACGTGCTGCACGCGACGCGCGAGGACGCGAGCGCGGTTATGTCTCTCCGGGAGGCGTGCCCTGAGCTTGCCGCTCTCTGCGCCGCCGAACCCGGATGAAGCCGGCCGCGTGGTCTAAATCTTTTGGGTCGATCGGCGATGAATCGGTTAAGCTAGGTTACAAACCTCGAACGAGGGCAACGCGATGAACAGCGAAGCGCGCCACCGGGGACGTCACGCCTTCGTGGCGATGTGCGCGCTTGCGCTGAGCGCGTGGATCACGCCGGGACATGCCCAGGGCCAGGTTCCGCAGGTGCCGGCGTTCCTGCCGAGCTCGACGGACGTGCCGATGGGGCAGAAGCTGCCCATCGACGGCGACTGGATTATCAGCACGATCCACAAGCGCATCCGCATCGAGGGCGGGCGCGCCTATGCGCTCGATCCCTGGGTGCACATGTTCGTGCTCAAGATCGAGCCTCTGATGGTGGTGCTGGAGAACATTCAGCGCACCGGGCCGGGCCGCTACAGCGGCCAGGACCTGCCGCTGATGGGCCCGCTGACGGCCGCCCTCGGGCCGGACGGCTCGCTAAGCGTCACCGTCGCGGGCGCAATGGGCACCAGCCGCTACAGCCTGATCCCGGCCCGACTGGACGATCCGCAAAGCTTCGCCCTCGAGCGTTCGGGCCAGTACGTGCAACCGGCGCCGGGCCAGGCGCCGCCGCCGCAGCCGGTATCCCAGCAACCGATTTCTCAGCAGCCGGTTGCGCAGCCCGCGCCTGCGCCGGCGCTCGCGCCGCAAGGAACGGATCTGTCCAATTGCAAGCAACTCGGTATCGATGCGACAGGCAAGGTCATGTGCCGCGACTGATTCGAAACCAAAGCGGGGAGATGGCGCCATGAAAAACGGATACAAGACTCGAATCGTCCCCGGGATCAGGGCGGCCCTCGTCGGCCTGATGCTCGGTTTCCTGGGCATCAGCACCGCATACGGCTTTGCCTGCGCAGAGGGCAAGGCGCCGGTACCGCATGCGAAGAAGAAGACGTGCGTGCCCTGCGGACACGCGGGACAGCCGGCCTGCGAGGCCTGGCGCAAAGGTCCGCGATGCTCCGCCTATCTCCAGAGGATCGATGGCATCTGCGAAGCCAGAGGCGGACAAGGCGAATTGCAATACAAGAAGGGCCTGGGGTTCATCGGCTTCGACTGCAAGCCCGGATACCAGAAGGATCCGCACAAGAAGGGATATTGCACCGCCTGCGGAGACCTCAATCAGCCCAGTTGCGAGGCCGCGCGAAAAGGGCCCGCGTGCGCGGAAGGGTTGAAGCCCCAGACGATGGGCATCTGGGGCAAATGCGTTCCCGACAACGCAGTGGAAAGGGAGCTCAAGAAACAGGCCACCGAGGAAATAAAAGAACATCTGCAGGACATCGTGGATATCGTGGTCAGGGCGGTGTACGAAGGCACGCATCCGGCGAGCGTGCGCTCCGTGACGGAGAGCTACACGCAGGTGGCGAAAAGCCGCCCGGGGACGGCGCCTAGCCCCGCTATCCCGCCCCTGCTATTGCATGGGACCATGGGCACGAGGAGCCTCAGCGCCAGCAGCGGCGGCGGCGGCGGCAGCGGCGTCTTCAGAAGCTGGACGCTCGGAGCCGGCGCGGATGCCAACGTGGGGGTCGGAGTGAGTGTCGAGACCGGCCTGGCGATTCCTTTCTCGGGCGGGGGCATGAAGGGATACACGCAGGTCAGTACGGATTTTCAGATCGGGTTCGGAGGCTCCGGCGGCGTCACCGTCGGGGTGTCGACCGGCGCCTACGACAAGCAGGGCGGCAAGTCGCTCGGATACAAGGTGAGCGTCGATACCGTGTTCGATATCGTGAAGGATCTGAAAAAACTGAAGGAGGCCACCCAAGCGGCGGACGAATTCAAGAAATGGGGCGGGGCGCATCCCGACATGGCGATCGGCGTCTGGTTCAATCGTGCGGCGGGCGGCCACGTCGGCAGCTTTCAGGGCATCACGGTGACGCTCAGCGGGTCGGCCGGTGAAAACGCCGGCGCGACCTACTCCAAGGCGCAGACCTACCAGTTCTGATCGAGTGCTCGAGGCGGCTGTTGCGGGCATGGCGCATGCAGAGCGTTCGCTCCCGCCCGAAATCCCGCTCAGCCTCGCGCGCGAGGCGCTGAACGCGCTGCCGATCCGGCGCTACGAGGGACCGGTGCACGTGCTCGAGACGCCGCCGGACCTGGAGCGCGCGATGCAGGATCTGCGCGCAGAAAGGGTGATCGGCTTCGACACCGAGACGCGGCCCGCCTTCAGGCCCGGCGAGAGCTACTTGCCGTCCGTGGTGCAGTTCGCCGCCGCGGGCGCGGTGTACCTGCTGCAGGTCCAGCGGCTGGACTGCTCGGCGGCGCTGCGCGAAATCTTCGCCTCGGAGACGATCGCCAAGGCGGGCGTCTCGGTGGCGGACGACCTGCGCGGCCTGAAGAAGCTGGTCGAGTTCGAGGAACGCGCGGTGGTGGACCTGGGCAGGGTCGCGAAGCGCCACGGCCTGAAGCAGTCCGGCGTGCGCAATCTGGCCGGGATCTTCCTCGGCACGCGCATTCCCAAGGGCGCCAAGACCACCAACTGGGCCGCGCGCCGCCTCACTCCGCAGCAGATCCTCTACGCGGCGACCGACGCCTGGGCCTGCCGCGAGCTCTATCTGCGCTTCAAGCAGCTGAATCTCGTCTGAGGGCCGGCAGCGGGTTCCTTCACTTCGCCGGCGGAACGGCGGCATCGTTGGCGTCGATGCCGTAGGGCGCGAAGCGGTACGGCGCCTCGGGTTGCGACGCGAGCGCGACCTCGATCCGGTTCGCGGGCGGCGCGAGCGGCGCCGGGAGAAGACGTTGCGCCTG
>JBAUTD010000106.1:0-4168 GCA_049582045.1 Burkholderiales bacterium | reverse complement strand
CCCCTGCGCCCGGCGAAGCGCGTGCAGCGGTGACGGATGCGCGGCTCGGGACGAGCCTTGCGGCGCTGCTTGCGCGGGCCGCGAGTTGAGCCGATAGCCATGAACGAACTCGAGCTGCCGGAACTGGTCGCCCATGCGGCGCCCGAGTTCATCGACGAGCCCGCCTGCAAGGCCTGGCTGGAAAACGTTCCGCTGGCGAATGTCGCGACGGCGCAGCACCAGCTGTACGAGCAGGTCAGGGAATTCAACCGATTTCCGACCAAGGCGCTCGTTCGCCTGGGCGTGATGGAGACCTTGCGCGAGGCGGTCCACTTCGTGCAGATCGAGCAGGCCAAGCGCTTCACCAACCGCGCGCTGCCGATGGTGGACGCGGAGGTGCGCATCCTCCAGGAAACGATCGCGCTCTGGGACGAGATGCGCGTCGGCTACATGCGCTGTCTCGACCCGGTCGCCGAGGGAGAGCCGGGGTTGCGCGGTCAAGCGGCGCTGGTCGCGCAGCGCGCGCTCGCCTACATCGGCCTGAAGATGTTTCACCACTACCGCGCCTACCGGCAGGTTCCGGGGCGCGACTGGCGCCTGCTGCACGAAGCGTACGCGAAGGCGGAGGCTCTGGGGGTCGAGGAGGAGCCGGTCAAGGATTACCTGAACCGCGACGTGCACGACACTTCGCCGCGCATCGCCTACATTCGCGCCGTCATGATGGGCGCCTGCAACCCGAACGAGCTCGGGCAGCGGCAGCTGACCTTCGTCACGTATCTGCTCGAGCGGTGGGCCGAGAAGGTCGATATCTCGCGCAGGCCGATCCAAGAGGACGACCTCCCGCCGATGGTGATCGACCTGATGAGCGACCGCACCGCCGAGCGGATCGAGGACGAGGATGCCCGTATCGAAGAGCCGCGCTATTTCGGCACCCAGCGCCTGGCCAAGAGCCTGCGCAACCGCATAGGCCTGCTGCGCAAGGGCGAGTCGCCGGCCAAGCTGGCACTGGGCGAAGACTGCGTCCAGCCGTCGTGCGAGCAACTGCTCGTGTTCCTTTACCGTCAGTGGTGTCAGGCGCGCCCGGGTCGCGGCCAGGAGCGCCGCCGAATCGCGGACGCCGCGCTCGCCTGCCAGGGATTGCCCGCGATCCACTACTTCATCTGCGGGCGCGCGTTCCGCCAGCCGGGCGATCAGCGCGAGCTGAGTCAGAAACAGCGCCAGGAGATCGCGACTTTCGGGCGCATCAGAACCAGCCACGAGGACGACTACGGCGCCGCGCAGGGCTTCGCCCTCGAGCAATGGCGTCTCGAAAACGACAGCGCCCAGGGCCTGCGTATGGTGCGCGCCGCGTCCGAATCCGGAAAGCGCTATTCGCACGGGCAGCTGGTGAGCGTGCGCCCGGTCGACAGCAACAACTTCATGCTCGGCCAGATTCGCTGGCTGATGACCGCCGACAACGGCGACTTGCATGCGGGCGTGCGGTTGTTGCCCGGGCTGCCGGCGGAGACTGCCGTGCGCGCAACCGGACTGAACGCGATCGACGCCAAGTACGTGCAGGCGCTGTCGCTTACCGCCGTGCCCGCACTCGACGCTCCGCCGACGCTAGTGCTGCCTTCGGGCTGGTACAAGCCGAAAAGGGTCGTCGAGGTGTATGTCGACTCTGCGGTGCGCGTGCGGTTGACCGAGCTGATCGAGCGCGGCAGCGATTTCGAGCGCGTCGCCTACGAGATCCTGCCCTGAGGCTGCGCCTCAGGCGGCCGCGAGCGCCTGGCCGGAAATCGAGATCCGCTGCGGCGGGAACACCGCATTGAAGGTCGAGCCGCGGCCAAGCTCGCTGCGTACGTCGAGCGTCGCCTGGTGGCGGGTGAGCACGTGCTTGACGATCGCGAGGCCGAGTCCGGTACCGCCCGTCTCTCGCGATCGGCTGCTGTCGACACGGTAGAAACGCTCGGTGAGCCTTGCAATGTGTCGCGCCTCGATGCCGATACCGTTGTCCTGAACGCTGAACACGCCGCGCCCGTCTTCGATGCGCCAGACGAGCTGTACCGTTCCGCCTTGCGGCGTGTAGCGCACCGCGTTCGAGACCAGATTCGAAAACGCACTCTTGAGCTCTTCCACGCTCCCGGTCAGGCGGCAGTCGCGCTCCACGACCACGCCGATGCGGTGGCGGGCGCCGGACAGCGCGCGAGCTTCCTCGCCCAGCTTCTCGATGAATGGCCTGACATCAATCGCCTGCTCGTCCTGCGGGATGGCGCTCGACTCGAGCGCCGAAAGGGTCAACAGGTCCTCGATCAGACGGCGCATGCGGCGCGCCTGCTCGTCCATCAGGGCCAGAAAGCGCTTTCGCTGAGCGCTGCTCAGCTCGATGGACTCGTCGGCCAGGGTGTCGACGAACCCGGAAAGCACGGTAATCGGCGTCTTCAGCTCGTGCGACACATTGGCGACGAAGTCGCGCCGCATGGTCTCAAGCCGCTGCTCGATCGTAATGTCGCGCGACATGAGCAGCTTCTGCTCGGCGCCGAACTCGATCACGCGCACCGAGAGGATGGCGTCGCTGCGCGCCGAGTGCAATGCGAGCGGCTCGAGATACTCGTGGCGCTCGAGGTAGGCGACGAAATCCGGCTGACGCACGAGGTTGGTGATGGTCTGGCCGAAATCACGCCGCGAGTCGATGCCGAAGTGCCGCTCGGCGGTCGGGTTGGACCATTCGATATGGTCTTCCGCGTCCAGAATGACGACCCCGTCGGGCAGCGCGCGGCCGGCGGCGCGGAAGCGGCCCAGGGCGCGCAGCAGGCCCTGTTGCTCGTCGTCGCGTTTTTTCAGGTGCTGGTGCAGGCGGGCGAAGGCCTCTTCCCAGATTCCGCTGCCGACCGGCATGGTGTCGCGTGCGGGGTGCTCGAGCCAGGCGAGGAAGGACGCCAGATGCCGCGCGTGGTAGCTGACCCGGGCGGCGAGTACCGCCGCGGCGGCCGCCCAGGCCCAGTCGGGCCCGGCCAGAGGCCAGACGAGCAGCCAAGCTCCCGCTGCTACGATGGCGACGCCGAGCGTGCTGCCCCAGACCGGGTTCAAATGCTTGGCCTCCGAATACGACGCTGGCCGACGAGCAGCGAGTTTAACTTATGCGGGATTGGCGCTGAACCGGTAACCGGAGCCGCGCACGGTCTCGATCAGCCGGTCGTGGCGGGTGCTCTCGAGCGACTTGCGCAGTCGTCGGATGTGGACGTCCACGGTGCGCTCCTCGATGAATACGTGGTCGCCCCAGACCTTGTCGAGCAGTTGGGCGCGCGAATGCACCCGCTCGGGATGCGTCATCAGGAAGTGCAGCAGGCGAAACTCGGTCGGGCCGATGTCGATCGCGGTCCGGTCGCCGAAAACGCGCCGCGTGGCGGGGTCCAGGCGCAGGCCCGCGACCTCGACCGGGTCGTCGGTTGCCTGCGGCGCGCGCCGCCGCAGCACTGCCTTGATGCGCGCCACCAGCTCCTTGGGCGAGAACGGCTTGGTGACGTAATCGTCCGCCCCGGCTTCGAGGCCTGCGATCTTGTCCTGTTCCGCCGCGCGGGCGGTAAGCAGGATGATCGGAATCTGGCGCGTACGCTCGTCCTGGCGCAGGGTCTTCGAGAGCGAGACGCCCGACATGCCGGGTAGCATCCAGTCGATGACCAGCATGTCGGGTAGCGCGCTTTTCACCAGCTCGAGGGCGGCTTCGGCATCCTTGGCGCGGATAACATGATGGCCCGCGTGCTCAAGGTTGACCGCAATCAGCTCCTGAATCGCCGCTTCGTCCTCGACCACGAGTACATTCACCGCCATGCGTAGATCTCCATCGCCGTTTGCGACAATTCTAAGAAGGTTTCATGACGGAAATGTTGCGCCGCACCGGTAGTATCATTCTCGATTGGCCCGCTGCCAGCCAAGACAACATAGAGCAAGTACTCACATATTGTTAAAGTGCCTGAATCTAAAGAAACAGACTTCGGTTTTGAGCGCGTTGCGGCGGACGAAAAGGCCGCCCGCGTTGCCCAGGTGTTCGACCGGGTGGCCGATCGCTACGACCTGATGAACGACCTGATGTCGCTCGGCCTGCACCGAGCCTGGAAGGCGTTTGCGGTCGCGCTTGCGCGGGTTCGGGCGGGCGACCGGGTGCTCGACGTCGCCTCCGGCAGCGGAGACCTCGCGCGCGCCCTGGCGC
>JBAUTD010000105.1:0-4517 GCA_049582045.1 Burkholderiales bacterium | reverse complement strand
TCTGCGCGTATGCGTGCTCGAGCGCGGCGAGGAGCGCCTGCCGGGCGAATTCCCGAACGATTTCGGCCGCCTGCCGGGGCACGTGCGGGCGGAACGGGCCGATCGGGCGGGAACCCTGGGAAGCCGCGACGGGATGTTCGATGTCCGGCTGTACGGCGGGGTCTCGATACTGGTCGGCAACGTCCTCGGGGGCGGCAGCCAGATCAACGCCAACGTCGCGATCCGCGCCGACCCGGCGCTGTTCAGCGAACCGGACTGGCCGCAAGCGTTGCGCGACGAGTTCGATCCGCTCGGCGAGTTCTACACCCGCGTCGAGGAAATGCTCGGCGCGCGGCCTTATCCGCACGCGTGCACGAAGGCGGCGGCGCTCGAGCGCCTCGCCGAGCCGCTCACGCAGCACGTACGGCGCCATTACTGGAAGGGCGACACGCCGCCCGAGGTGAAGTGCTACCGGCTGCCGCTCGCGGTCAGCTATCGGGATGGCCCGAACGCGGTCGGCGTGCAGCAGAAGGCCTGCACCGGGTGCGGTGATTGCGTCAGCGGCTGCAACGTCGGCGCGAAGAACACGCTCACGATGAACTACCTCCCCGAGGCGTTCCGCAGCGGGGCGGAGATCTTCACCGGAGCGACCGTGATCGCGGTGGAACCGAAGCAGGACGACGACGGAGAGTCCACTATCGTCCACTTCGGTTACAGCGACGAGGACTGGGGAAGAACGCTCGCGGAGCGCGGCCCGGACCAGTTTCCGGGCCTGCGCGACGCGGGAATCTACTCGATCAAGGCGAAGATCGTGATCCTCGCGGCCGGCACTCTCGGCAGCACCGAGATCCTGCTGCGCTCGCGCCAGCTCCGACTGCTGCAGCTTTCGCCGCGGCTCGGAAGCGGATTCTCCGGCAACGGCGGTGCGCTCGGTTTCACCTACGATCACGCCACCGAGGTCAATGCCATCGGCTGGGGCGGCGACAAGGACCGTTACGCGGCTGGCGGCACGGCGGACGCCGCGTCCCCTCCGGGGCCGACGATCGTGGCGACGCTGGACGCGCGCCCCGGATTGACGCTGCGCGAAGGCGTGCTGATCCAGGACGGGATCATCCCCGGCGCGCTCGCGCACCTCGGACACGAGCTGATCAGCACGCACGCCGCGCTGATCCAGCTCGCGCGCGGCCGCATGAATCGCGACGGGCCCGGGGAGGATCCGCTCGCGCTGTCCGACCAGGCGCTGCGGCGCACGCAGGTCTACCTCGGGATCGGGCACGACGACGCGGGCGGCGAGATGCGGCTCGAGCACGGCCACATGACGGTAGAGTGGCCCGAGGGCGTGAATCAGATCGGCGCACAGCGCACCGACGAATACCTCGGCCTGAGCGAGAAGCCGCTCGACGCGATCTACCTGGCGAACCCGTTCCGCCGGCCGCTGCCCGAGGCGCTGACGAACGTCCTCAGCGGGCCGCCCGTGCGCGGCACGGAGGTCGTGGTGCATCCGCTCGGCGGCTGCCGCATGGGCGAGGACTTTTCCTCCGGCGTGGTCGATCACCGCGGCGCCGTGTTCAGCGGCGTCACGCCGCACGCTACTTACAAATCCCTGCATGTCTGGGACGGCTCGATCCTGCCCGGATCGGTCGGGGTGAATCCATTCCTGACCATCGCGGCGCTCGCCGAGCGCGCCGCCGCGATGCTTGTTGCGGCGCGAGTTGACGAGCGCGCTCCCAAGCCCGCCGCTCGGCCCATGCCCGATCTGCCGGGGGCCGGAAGCTTCCCGGTCGTCGAGCAGGACCGCAACGTCGGCGGCCTGCGGACCGCATTGGAACTGCGCGAGACCTTCCGCGGCTGGCTCGACACGCAACAGCAGAAGCCGGTCGCGATCGAGCTGCGCACGGTGATCGCCGACATCGTGGCATTCTTCAAGGATCCCGCGCATCGCGTCGCGTCGTCGGGCGAAGACGGCGGCCGCCCGGAGGTCACGTTGCGCGGTCGAATCACCTGCCCGGCGCTGTGCGCCGAGCCGCTCGAGATCACGGGCGGATCGGTGCAGCTGCTGGTGCGCGAACCGAGCCGCCGGATCGCGCGAACCTGGCGCGCCATGCGAGTGTGGTATCGCAAGCGGGGCCGCGACGAAATCATGCGCCACTTGCGCGAGCAGCGCGCGGGCAAGGCCGAAAAGCAAAGCCCGCTCGAATATGCGCGCAACCTGCTCAAGCTCGCCAATCATGTCGGCGAGCGGCGCAAGATGCACTACCTGATTCGTGCCCGCGACCGGACCACCAACCAGACTTACACTGTGCGCGGCACCAAGACCGTCCAGTTCGCCCTGGAGTCGAACGTCTGGGACTCGCTGCTCGATCTCTCGATCGAGATGCAGCGCGACGCGGACGGCGCGCGAATCGCGCACAGCGTGCTGCGCATGGATCTGATCGAATTGGCCGACAACGGCCTGCCGCAGATTCTCGACGCCAGCGACTTGCCGAACGCCTTGCTGTCGCTGGCGAGCTTGCCCCTGTTTTTTGCGCGCGTGATCGCCAAGGCCCACATCTGGGATTTCCGCGCGCCCGACTACCGCTCGCGCACCGAGCGTGCGCCGCTGCCCGATCAGCATGCGCTGCTCGCGCAGAGCATCGTGTCGCCGCTCGACAAGAGCGCGCGCCTGTATCCCGAGTACCACTGGTTCGAGGTGCAGGTCGGACCTGACAAGCGGCGGCCCACGCTGCCGCTGGTGCTGACGCGGTTTCGCGCTTTGCCCGCGGCGGTCGCAAGTCCGGGCAGCGGCGCCGGCGCGCCGGTCATGCTCCTGCCCGGCTTTGCGCAATCGACCCGGGCCTTCGTCGGCGAGCCGCTCGAGGAAGACCTCGTGCGGCATCTGCTGAAGCAAGGTTTCGATGTCTGGCTGTTCGACTACCGCACCAGCACCGCGCTGCCCTCGTGCCGGGAGCAGCACACGCTCGATCCGGTCGCCGCGATCGACATCCCCGAGGCGGTGAAGCAGATCCTGCGCCGCACCGCATTCGACAAAATTCTCGTCTTTGGGCATTGCATGGGATCGGCGTCGCTCGCCATGTCGATCCTCAGCGGCGAGCTCGACGGCAAGTTGAGCAAAGTGGTGTTCTCGCAGGTGCCGCCGTTCGTCGTCGGCGGCGCGTACACGCAGTGGCGCCGGCAGCTCGTTGCCCTGCTGAGGGACGTCCTGGGACTCGACGCGGTCAACCTTGTGGCGGACGACGGCGCAAAGGCCTGGGAGGTGCTGCTCGACCGGCTGCTCGGGACGCTGTCGCTCGGGCACGGGGACTGCCCCGGCGAGCACGATCGTGCAGTGCCGCGCGTGGACATCGCGACCTGCAAGCGCGTGTCGGGGATCATCGGGCCGCTGTACCGGCACGAGCACATGACGCGCACGCACCACCTTCTTCACCAGTACTTCGGATTCGGGACGCTCGCGACGTACGCGCAGGTCGCGAAATTCATCGAGTACGAGCAATTGGTATCGGCGGACGGGGTGAACCGCTACGTCAACGACGACGCGCTCTCGCGCTTCATGAACATTCCGATCGCGTTCCTGCACGGCGACTGCAATCGCATGTTCGACATCGCCTCCTCGCAACGGTCGTTCGACAATCTCCGGCGCGTCAACGAGGAGTACATGGACCAGTACGAGCTTCTCGTGGCGAAGGGGTACTCGCACTTCGACTGCCTGGCCGGGGACAACGCGCATCGGGACGTGTTCCCGATGATCTCCGATTTCCTGAAGAAACCTGCCCCGGGCGCGACCCGGGAGGAGGCGAGGCCATGACGACCGATTTCGTCGCGCGCCGGGGCGCCGATGCGCCGACAACGACGGACTATCTGTCCGACGCGCCCGCTGACCTGAGACTTAACGGCTTTCTTCTGCGGCTGCCCGCGCTCGGCCCGATCGTCGGGTGGACCAGGATCGAAGAGGGGCAATTGCGGGCGCGCGTGTGGATCCAGCTGGACGATACCGGCAGCGACCTGCCGATCGCGATGCTGACCGTGCGATGCGGCGGCGGCGAGGCCGAACCCGAGACCGCGAAGCTCTGGCAGGTGTTCCGCGTGGAGTCGGAGGACGCCGACGGCCAGACGACGCTCGGCTATTGCGGTCTTGCCGACCTCGATTTCGAATCCGGCGACCCGGACGCCGCCTATTGGGTACTTGGCGTTCACCGGACACGGATGCCGCGCAGCAGCGAGGACGAGCAAAGTGCCGAAGGCAAGGATCAGGCGCCGCTCCCCCCATTGCCGGGCATGCCGTCGTGGGCGTTGGCGATCGCAAAACTGAAGCCTCTTCCACTGCAGTCGCTGCCTTTTCTCAAGCTGTGCCCATGGGATATCAAGATCCAGGATGTTTGGGTGAACGATCCACTCCGGTATCTTCGCCGGCATCTTGCCGAGCAGGACGCCCGGGCGAGGGCGCCGCTGCGCACGCTCTCGAGGGTGAAGATCAAGACCGGATCGCCGGAAGATTCCGAGGTGCGGCTGGCGGCGGCCCCGAGGGCCTGCGCGAGCGGCGC
>JBAUTD010000104.1:0-5888 GCA_049582045.1 Burkholderiales bacterium | reverse complement strand
GGCTGCGGCGCAGGCATTTGCGCGACGGGCGCGGGTGCCGGTGCATGCGCGGGTGCCGGGGGACGGATGGGCTGCACGGTGCGGCTTATCCCGCTCGCGGTCCGCAGCGCCAGCTCGGTGACCACGGACCGGGGCCTGAGCTGGTAACTGGTCCATGCCAGCCAGCCCAGCGCGACGGCCAGCTCCAGGCCGAGGATCAGCCAGAACAGGTCGCGCCTGCGACGTCCGGCAGCGACCGGCTCGATCTGCTGCGTCATGACGTCGGCATCGGGCGAGCCCATCGCGTGCCGGCGATCGAGCTCCTGCAGCATCCTGTTGATGAGGCTCATGGCTTGCGCTCAGTCGGCGGCACTTGGCGACCTGAGCCTGGGCCACCACCAGCGCGTCGAGGCCGCAGCCGGCGTGTCGTGCGCCGCCGCGCGCACGTGACGCGGCTCCACGCGGTAGCCGCCTTCGCCGTAGGCGAGCAGCAACGACTTGTGCGTCAGGATGTTGACCAGGCGCGGCAACCCCCTGCTCGCGCGGTGCAAAGTGCGCACCGCGCCGGCGCTCAGCACCGGCTGGCCGACGTAGCCGGCGACGGTGAGACGGTGATTCACGTAGTTGCCCACCTCGTCCTCCGCCAGCGCCTTGAGGTCGTACTGGAACGTGATGCGCTGGCGCAGCTGGCGGATGGACTCCGACGCAAGCTTGCGATCGAGTTCCGGCTGCCCGAACAGCACCACCTGCAGCAGCTTGCGCTTCTCGGTCTCGAGGTTGGTGAGCAGGCGTAGCGTCTCCAGGGTCTCGATCGGCATGGCCTGGCTCTCGTCCATGCAAAGCACCACGCGCTTGCGCTCGCGTGCGAGCCCGAGCAGCGTCCGGGTAATGCCCTTGAGCAGGTAGTGCTGGTCGACGCCGGGATCGACCTGCACACCGAGCTCCTCGGCCAGCTCGAGCAGCAGCGTTCGCGGCTCGATGCTCGGGTTCGGGACGTAGGCGGTGACCCAGCCTGAATCGAGCGTGGCGAGAAACTTCCGGCACAGCAGCGTCTTGCCGGTTCCGACCTCGCCCGTGATCTTGATGAAGCCCTCGCCGTTCGCGACCGCCACCAGCAGCGTGTTCAGCGCTTCCTGCGTGCTGCGGCAAGCGCAGAAGAAACTCGTGTCAGGAGTAATTCCGAACGGGGGTTCGCGCAGGCCGAAGTGCCGCAGGTAATTCACTGCTTGGCCGCCTCGCCCTTCCGATCGGTAGCCATGCCCTCGATGCGCTCGCGCGTATCGCGCATCCCGTCGGCCCAGTTTCGATCGCTCTGGATCACTGTCGGCTTGATCAGGATGACGAGCTCGTTCTTGCTCGAGATGCGGCTCGTATTGCGCACCAGGTCCCCCAGTCCGCCCTCCGTCACGCCGGGGATTCCGCCGCGGTTGTCGCTCACGTTGACGCTCATCAGCCCGCCGATCGCGACAATGTTGCCGTCGGGTACCCGAACGATGGTATCGGTCTCGCTTACCGTGCTCTTGGCCAGCGGCAAAGTGATCGACGGAACCGTGCCCCCCAGATTGACCACGGTCTCGCTCGTGGTGACGTCGCTGATCGATGGATGAACGTGAAGCGTGATGTTGTTCTGCTCGTCGATCTGCGGAGTGACGTCGAGCAAGATGCCGGAAAAGAACGGCGCGACCGACACCGTCGGCGTCTGCTGCGTCGTGGCGCCGGTGGTGGTGGTAACGGTCGCCACGTTGGTGACGAAGAACTGGTCGGTGCCGACTTTCAGCACCGCCTTCTGGTTGTTGAGCGTCGCGATGCGCGGGCTGGACAGCACCTGCACGTTGCCCTGCGACTGCAGAAACTGCAGCAGCGCGGCGAAATTCGAGGTCTGAAACGCAAGCCCGAACACGCCGCTCGCCGGATTGTCTGCGGCCAGCGCGCTCGCCGCAGTGGTTACGGTGCTCGTCGAAAGATTGAGCGTTTGCCCGCCTCCCTGCAGGACTTGCCCACTCGAGCCGAGCACGGTGGTGGAGCCCGTGTTCGCGCTCTGTCCGATCGCCACGTTCGGGCCCGTGCTGCGGAATGCCGACCAGTTGATGCCCGACTGATAGCTGTCCGAAAGCGTCACCTGAATGATTTTCGCCTCGAGCATGACCTGGCGCTCGACCGAGATCTGGCTTTCGCGCAGATATTGCTGGACTGCGCGCATTTCGCGTCCGGGAGCGCTCACCACGACGATTCCGGATTGCGGCGACACGACCACCTTGCGGCCCTCGCCGCTGCCGACGATCGCCACCAGCGCCGTGCGCAGATCGCCCCAGAAGTCGCTCAGTGTCCGCGTCGTCACCCGGCTGCTGTCGAGCATGTTCTGGCCCGACGCCTGGACCGGCCCCGCGGCGGGATTCGCGAGTGAGGAAGGACTGGGGGCCTGATTGATTCCACTGGTGTCCGAAATCGAGCCGGATTGCACCCGTACTTCGCTCGTGCCGCGACGCTGGCCTTGCAGATAGTTCACCTGAAAGATGCGCGTCTGCAGTCCCGCGGGCAGGATAAAGATGCGCGTGCCCTCGATTTTGTAGTCGTAGCCGTAGAGCTCCCTTATCGAATCGAGCGCCTCCCTGATCGAGACGTCCTTCAAATTGACCGAGATCGTCCCGGTCACGCTCGGCGGCAACAACATGCTGTAGCGCGTGCCGGAGACGATCGAATTGAACACCTGTGCCGCCGGCGCGTTGTTGACCGAAAGATCGAACTTTGGTTCCGCCGGCCGACCGCGCACTTCGGGCATCGCCATCCGAAGCGGCGGCAGCAAAGCCTCGTTGATGGCCGCGCTGGGGGTTTCCTTCTTCTCGGGCGCCGGCGCCAGCGCAGCGCGGATGCCGGGTTCGATGCCGCTTGGCCGGGGTGGCGGAGTCGCGCAGCCCGCGAGCGCCACGACAGCCGCGATCACGAATGGTTTCTTCATGTTCTAGTCGCGCCTCCGCGGCTCGTCGCTTGGCAGCGACTTTTTCTCCACTTGTGGAAACAGTCTGAGCACCTCGATCCGGCTTCCGTTGCGCAACTCCACTCCTGTCTCCGTGATCCGTGTCAGCGTAGCGTCGCGAAACTTGCCGCCAAGCGGCACGGTTTGCCCGTTGATCACGGCGACATTGCGCGTCGTCGAGATCAGCACCGACTGCAGCTCGGGACCCATGACCGGCGACGCCTCCGCCCCGAGCGCAGCGCCGCTGTAGGGCGGACGCGTCGGGTCGGCGAAACCCTGGCCGGCGAACCCGGCGTCCGCCTCCGCCGCGAGCACCTGCGTTGCCGCGAGGCTCGTCAAAAGGCAGCAATATAATCGCGCCAGCCTCATACGCTCATCCACGACGGATCGAAGCTCAGCGTGTAGACGGTAAGCCTCAGCACCGCCTTCGGATAATCGCCCGCCACGAGATCCGCCTTGCGCCAGTATAACCGCGTCGGCAGACCTTCAAGCTGACGCAGGTAGGCGTACAGATCCAGATATGCCCCGCTCACGGTGAGCTCGAACGCGTGCCGGTAGATCGGCCGCGGGCCACGGGCGTCGGAATGACCGAACAGGTCCACCGGCAGCGTCTTGAGATCCACCAGCTGCAGGCGGGGATTGCGCGCAAGGATCTCCTGCAGGACTTCGCGCATGCGCTGCGGAGACGTGAAGCGGCTCGCGGCGTCCCCGATCTGCTGGTCCAGCTGCGCGAGCTCGCGCTGCAGTCCCGCAAGCTTGGCGCGGTTGGCTTCGTCCGGGCGCATCTCGCTCGAGCGTGCCATCGCCTGCAGCTGAGCCTGCAACGTGGCGAGCTCCGTTTGCCGGCGCGCGACCTCCCGTCCGAGGCGCTTGTCCTTTTCCATCAGCGGAGAGATGAACCCTAGATAGGCGAACGCGACCATCACCAGCGCCGCCGCGATGAAGATCAGCACCCTCTCGCGTAACGTGAGGGCGTCGATGCGCTCGGTGTAGCGCCGCAGCAGCGCCGTCATCGGTTGCCTTCCTTCGCAGGCTGCGGCGGCGCGAACGGCATCGACAGCTCGAACTCGACGTAGCGCGACGGCTCCGGGCGCGGCGCCGCATCGGCCGCCGGCTTTGGCTCGCTGTGCGCGACCAGCTTGAGCCGGGTTACGGAGCGCCCGCGCATGACCTCCTCCTTGTTGAGCGCCTGGATGTACGCGGGCACCAGATCCGGATGCAGCACCCGGCCCCTGATGTCCAGCTCGTCGCCGCCGTCAGCGACGCTGAAACCCGTCAGCCACACGCCCGGCAGCGTCCGGCGCGCGAACGCGGCGAAGTACTGCGAATAACCCCGCGCCTTGTCCGCGGCAGCCGCGCGCAGCGAAGCGAGAAGCCCCTGCTTGCCGCGCAGGTCGCTCTCGGCGCGCGCCACCTGCGCCTCGAGCAGCTTGCTGCGCCGCTGCGGCGAGAGCGAGCCGCCCAGGCTGATGAACCGATCGCGCGTATCGGCCAGCTGGTGCGCGGCATCCGCCGCAATGTCCTCGAACGATTTCACTTCGTTGTACGCGTAGACGTAGAACGCGCACAGCGCGACCAGGATCAGGACCAGCGACTCGGCCATCGTCTTGGCGGAGAAGTACTTCTCCTGCTTGAGGAAGATCGGATTGAAGAGATTGATCTGCTGGCTCACCGCGGGCTCTCAGGGTGCCTTGGTCTCGTAGCGCAGCGACGCGCCGATCAGATGGAAGCGCCGCCACTCGGTGCCGGGGTCGGGGCGCGCGTCCGAATCGAAGGCGAGCGCCGCGCCGAGATCGACGCGGGAGATCGGGATGTCGAGGTTCGACTTGAGATACTCGAGCAGGCCGCTGTCTTCGGGCTCGGGTCCGAGCAGCAGCTTGTTGACCGCGACGAAACCGAACTGGCGGTCGAAATGGTCGAGCGTGCGCGTGAGCTCGAGCGCGATGCGATTGAACGCCTCGGCGCGCTCGGACGCCGCCGAGATCTGCTCGTGCCCGATGTCGATGCGGCGCGCGAGGTAGAGCTCGCGGCGGTAGTTGATGGTGAACAAGCCGCTGGTCTCGCCCAGATACAGCAACCCGACGCCGCGTCCCTCTTCCTCGTACAGCGCGGCGATGTTGCGCTGCGCGGTTTCCGCGATGTCGATGACCGAGAGCGGAATCTGCGCCGCGTCGAAGCGCTCGATGCAGGCCTGCACCGCCTCGTTGCGCGCCGCCACCGCGTACATCGAGTGGCTGCGCGCCGTGCCCGAGGGATCAGGGGGGATGTCGAGCACATCGACCGTGGCGTCGTCGACGTGGTAGTCGAGCAGATCCTTGATGCGCCAGCGGATCGCCGCCTTCAATTCGGCGGGCGGGACGTTCGGCGCCTCGACCAGCAGAAGCTGGTAATCGCCTGGCTCGAGCAGCGTCGCGCAACGGTAGCGCTCGAGATGCCATTCCCTGCTCAGCTTCTCGGCCCCGGCGTAATCGCCTTCCAGCGCGCGCGCGTCGAGCGCGCCGATACGCGCCTTGCCGTTCAAGCCGATACGGCCATGAACGATGGCGAGTTCCTGAGGCCGCAGGGACGCCACCAGCCAGCCGGGCTCGCGCTTGTTCTTTTTGGCCGACCCCCACATCATCGCGTCGCCATTAGCCGCTCTCCCAAACCGGTTCAAGATAAAGAAATAACTATTTGTTGTCAATCATCTTTTTGTCAGTTTGTGGCCGTCGCCTGCAACTGACGCTCAACGTACGTCGGACCTTGGGTGCCGGGACAACTCGCCTGGTTGCAGGCGGTGGCCTTGAGCACGTAGGCGCGCAAGCCGCTGGTTGCGCCTTCGGTGGTGGGCGCGGTCGAACTGCATTCGACCTTGACGCTGAACGCGGCCAGGCCCCCGCTCAGGGCGAAGCTCTGCGCGGCCGGCGCGGCCGGCGCGACCGCCGCGTTGCAGGCG
>JBAUTD010000103.1:0-59368 GCA_049582045.1 Burkholderiales bacterium | reverse complement strand
GCGCCGACGTGCCGGCGCGCAGGCTGCCCGTAACGTCGAGCACGCGCAGGGCCGAGCCTAGATGCAGGGCGGTCGCCACGATGCCGGCATTCTGCCGATCGTCGAAGGGGTGCGTGGTCGAGGCGAGCATCAGCTGGCCGATGGATGGCGGGCGCACTCCGGCGAGGCAATCGCGCGCCGCCTCGACCGCCATGGTGACCGAGTCCTCGTCCCAGTTCGCCATCGCGCGCTCGCCTTTGGCCAGCGCGCGCAAGCCGGGATTGAACCATCCGTTCGCCGCCGCGATGACCTTGCGCTGGAGGCGGCGCCGCGGAAGGTAGGCGCCATACGACAGAATGCCGAAAGCGTCGCCCATCAGGTCGCCTGCTGCGCACCCATTCGCTTGATGCGACCGGTCTGCTCGTCGTAGGCGACGCGCTCGATCGCGTCCAGGTTCGTTCCGGTGACGCGGATGAAGCGCGACTTGTCGGGGTAGTCGATCGCGTGGATCGCGCTGCCGGCGAACACGCCCACCTCGCCCGGGTTCAGCCGGTAGCGCCGGGTCGGCTCGAGCTTCGCAACGTCAGGGTCGCTGTGGTCGTCCACGCGCCGGTATTCCGTCATGTCCGTGTAGCCGATCGCCTGGCCGTAGATCGCCCACGACTCGCCGTGATCGTGAGGCGGCGACTTGCGCGCTTTCTCGTTGACGTGGGCAAGCACCTCGAACCCCAGCTCGTGGTCGACGTGGAGGCGATGCAGGCCGCCCTTGGCGCCCGGCCCGCAGACGCGCTCGACGAAGCCCCCGTTCGCAAGCAACTTCGCGAGCCCGCGGCGAACCTGTTCCAGCTCGGCGGGCCCGCTGCCGCGCTTCAGGGTCGCGTGTGTGTCGGCGATAAACTCCTCGAAGTCGTAACTCATGCCGTGTCGCTCCACCTTTTGCATGCCGGTTGACGAGCCCTATTTTGCCCGAGGCGCGCCGTGCCTGCTACGGCGCCCGGGTCACTTGGGCTTGGCCGCGAACCGCTCCGCGAGAAAGCGCCCGACCGTGCGGGATGGCACGATGACGTCTTCGAGCCCGAGCTCCTTGCAGATGTGCTCGAGCTCGACGTCTTCGATCTTGGTGACCACACGCTTGAATCCGAGCGAGCGCGCCACGAGGCTGGCCAGGATATTCGCCTGGTCGTTGCCCGTGAGCGCAAACAGCACGTCCGTATGCTCGGGGTCGGCCTCTCGCAGCATCGCCGGCTTGCTGCCGTCGCCGTGCAGGAAGCCGCAATCGATCTGCTCCGCAAGCGAGTCGATGCGCTCCTTGTCCTGCTCGATGATGACGACCTCCTCGCCGCGCTCGCGGATCAGCTTCGCCGTCACCACGGCCAGCGAGCCCGCGCCGATGAACACCGCTCTCATAAGGATTGGTCCCTCTTCCCGATCCAGGTTCCCGGATACAGCACCACCAGCAATGCGACGACCTCCAGCCGTCCCAGCAGCATATCAAGTTCGAGCACTGCCTTGAGCAGCGGCTCGAGCTGCGGCCCGGTGAGGCCCGTCGATAGCCCCACCGTGGACGTTGCCGAGACGACCTCGAACAAGGACTCCATCGGGGCATGGCCGTACGCCAGAAAGGCAAACCACGACAGCAGCACGATGCCGCAGTACAGCGCGATCAGCAGCAGCGCGCGCACAAGGTCGGCATCCTCGATTCGCTTGCCCTCGAGCATTGGCTCCATCACCGCGTGGCTGGTAGCCCCCGTACGCCGCAGCGCGACGCGTGCCACCTTGAGCAGGACCAGCACGCGCAGCAGCTTGACCCCGCCGGCCGTTGAACCTACGCAGCCGCCCACCATCATGGCTACGACAAGTACGAGCAGCGTCGCGTCCCCGAACGCGGCGAGCGGCGATTCGCTGAACCCGGTGGTGGTCTGCGCCGAGACGCCGAGGATGGCGGCGCGCCGCAGCGCCTGCGGCCAGGAGAGCCCGTCGTTGAAGACCATAAGCACGGTCAATGCCGCAACGACAAGTGTCAGCGCGAGCGCGAGGGCGCGCAGTTCCGGGCTGCGCCAGAGCGCGCGCGGTCCGGCGCGCCATGCACGGTAGTACAACGGCAATCCGATCGCGCCGCATATCGAAAGTGCCGTGATGGCCGTCGTGACCTTACCCGAGCTGAATCCGGCCAGGCTCGTGTCGAAGGTCGAGAAGCCGCCGGTCGACACCGCGGAAAGGACGTGCTCGACGCCCGCGGCGGCGGGCGCCCCAGCGAGCAACACCGCGACGATTCCGATACCCGTGAGCGCGAGGTACACGACGAGCATGCGCCGCGCGTGCGCAGGCACCGTACTGGCAAGCTCCTCTCCCGCGGTCTCCGGATCGATGAGACGCCGCGTGATGCCGCCTTGGCCCGCGAGAAGCGCGAGCGACAGCACGACGAAGCCCAGGCCGCCATACCATTGCATCCATGCCCGGGCGAACAACAGGGTGCGCGGTAGATGCTCGACGCTGGCGAGCGTCGACAGGCCCGTGGTCGTGATAGCGGAGATCGCCTCGAAAAGCGCGTCGCCAAGGGGCAGTCCGGCATCCGTGAACGGGATGGTCATGACCAGCGGCGCGGTGATGAAGGCAAGCGCGGTGATCACCAGCGCCTCGTTGGTCAGCACACGGGCGGGTCGCGGCAGGCGTGAAAGCGGCACGCCCACTGCGCCGAGCAGTGCGCCGACCGTCAGATAGCCCAAGGTGAGGCGATACTCGCCGAAATAGAGGGACGCGGCGAGCGGCGCGCATGACAGCGCCGCTTGCACCAATGCGAGCTGGCCGAAATACTTCAGCACCACCTGCGCGCGCACCGCGTAGGTCACTGCCGCTATGCGTTCGCCCTCGTCCACGGTGGCCATTCTGCGGTATGCACGGCGGCGCGCTTGACCCAGGTCAAACGCGTGTCACCAGAACCGTCTCTAGGCGGCGCGCGGCGCTTCCGGCCGCCGCCGCCGGCGCAGCGGCAGCGGAATGTTTCCGTGCAGGAGAATGTCGTTCCAGGTCACGATTCCGGTGACGTCGTCCACCCCCTCCAGCTTGCCCTCGCGCGTCAGCAGCGCGATGTCGCCGCCGCTGTCGCGCAGGCGCGCCAGCACGTCGAAGATCAGGTCCTGTGCGTTTACCACCGCGTAGCCCGGGCGGGCGTGATCGCCCACCGTCCCCGTCCGGTTGCCGCGCCTGAGCATGTGCACGATACGGCGCGACGAGAGCACGCCCTGGACCTTTCCATCTCGGGTGACCAGCACGTGCGGCACGAAAGTCTGCCGCTGCAGCCCGTCGAACAGCGTTGCTACCGGCAGGCCGGCGTCGCACAGTTGCATCGGGGTGCGAATGAAGTCCGCCACCGATCGCAGCATGTACAGGTTGGTATGAAACGCGTCCGGGATCAGGTGGCCGCGGCGCGTCAGTTTCATGGTGTAGATGCTGTCGGTCATCAGCAGACGGCGCGCACCGTATGCGACCGATACGGTGATCATGAGCGGCACGATGACGTTGTAGTCCCGCGTCATCTCGAAAATCATGACGATCGCGGTAACGACCGCGCCTGTCGCCGCTCCCACGAGCGAAGCCATGCCGATCACCGCCGTGCCGGCAACGTCCAGCTGCAGGCCGGGCACGAACGCGTTCGCGAGCAGCGCGAACCCTGCGCCGAAGGTAGCACCCATGAACAGCGACGGCGAGAAGATGCCGCCCGAGCCGCCGGAACCGAGCGTGAGCGAGGTCGCGAGCAGCTTGAGCAGGCAAAGCAACAGGAGGATGTAGGGGTCGGTGAGCGCGTGGGTGAGCGTGTCCTGGACCGTGGCGTAACCGATTCCCGCGACGTAGTAGTGTCCCAGGTAGCGCTGGCATAGGTAGAACATCGCTCCCACCATCGCCATGCCCAGCACGTGCTGGCCGTAGTACCCGCCTGGCAGCTTTTCGAAGCGGTCCTCGAACGCGTATATCGAGCGGATGTAGACGAACGACATGACGCCGAACAGGACCCCGAGCACCACATAGGCGCCGATCGGGCCCAGCGAGAGGTGGTAGGAAGCCGGCAGGGCGAGGGCCGGGATATCGAATGCGGGATAGTCGCCGAAGAACGCGCGCCCGACGAAGGTCGCGCCGCCCGCGGCGAGTGCCACGGGAATCACCGTGCGGGCGCTGATCTCTGGCAGGATGATTTCGATCGCGAACAGCAGGCCGCCGATCGGAGTGTTGAAGGTCGCGGCGATGCCCGCTGCGCCGCCGCAGGCGACCAGCGTGATTCGCTGCCACTCGGGCAGCCGGGTCAGGCGCGCCACCGTCGAGCCGAATGCCGCCGCGATCTGGATGATGGGGCCCTCGCGGCCGACCGAGCCTCCGGTGCCGATGGAGATCCCCGACGCGAGTGCCTTGATCAGCGTCACCACCGGCCGGATGATCCCGCCGCTGTAGTAGATCGCGTCGACCACCTCCGGCACGCCGTGGCCTTTTGCCTCGGGAGCGAAATTCTTGACGATGAACGCGACCACTAACGCCCCGATCACCGGCACCGCGATGATCCATGCGCCCCACGGGGACTCGGGCGTGTGCAGGTTGGCATCGTAGGTCAACGACCACTTGCCCAGGAACATCAGGTTGTGCACCAAGGCGATAAGGTCGCGGAACAGCACCGCACCAAGCCCGCCGGCGATGCCGACCAGAACCGCGAGCACTACCAGTCGGCTCGGCGAGTGCTCGCTTGGCCACACCCCCCGCAGCCTGCGGCGCCGCACCAGCGCCCGCAGGCGCTCCGCGGTCTCGGACTCGAGCGTCCACTCGGATAGTTCGCCGCCGCCGGGGCGCGTCATGGCTCACCTTTGGATTGAAGAAACGCGAAGGCCGAGACGAGGCATGATCGGACGCGGCGTTCTCGCGCGGCGCGCCGTCTGCGCGCGCGCAGGTCTAAGCCCTCAACCCGGAGGATAACAAACTCTCCGCCTGACGCATTGCGTCAGCAGCCGAAGCGCGTGCGCACGCCCAACGTCTAGACGTAGCTGCGATAGGTCGGCTCGTACATCCTCGAGCGGACCAGCGCGAGCGTATCGTCGGGCCGCGGTACGCCAGCCAGGCCGCGGGCAAATGCCACCTCGGCGACCGCCACTGCAATACGAGCCGAGATCTCTCGCACCCGCGCCAGCGGCGGATACAGGCTGCCCTGCTCGAGGTCCTGGGGTGTGACCAGCTCGGCCAGGGCGCGCGCGGCGGCGAGAAACATCTCGTCCGTCGCGCGACGCGCGCTGCACGCGATCAGCCCGAGCCCTACGCCCGGAAAGATGTACGAATTGTTGCCCTGGCGCGGCACATGAGTTCTGCCCTCTACCGTGACCGGGTCGAAGGGGCTGCCGCAGGCGAACAACGCGCGCCCCGCAGTCCAGAGATAGGCTTCCTGCGCGGTGCATTCGGCTTGCGAAGTCGGATTGGACAGCGCAAACACGATCGGTCGCTCGTTCAGGCGCGCCATTTCCTCGAGTACCTCGCGCGTGAAAGACTTGCCTACGGCGGCGACGCCGATGATCGCAGTCGGCTTGATGGCCTTCATCGCGCAAAGGAAGTCCGGCGCCTGGGCATGCTCGTGGGCGTACGGCCTCTTGTGCTCGCCGAGGTCGGTGCGGGACCTCACCACCAGGCCTCGGGAGTCCACCAGCCAGCATCGCTTGCGCGCTTCGGCCTCGGGCAGTCCCTCGCCCACCATCGCCGCAACGACCAGGTCGCAGATGCCGGTAGCGGCCTCGCCAGCGCCCAGAAAGAGCAGCCTCTGTGCCGCGAGCGTGCTGCGGGTAACGCGCAGGGCGGAATACAGTCCAGCCAGGGCAACGCTTGCTGTGCCCTGAATGTCATCATTGAAGCAGCACACCCGGTCGCGATAGTGATGCAACACGCGGAACGCGTTCAGGTTCGCGAAGTCCTCGAACTGAATGACCACGCCGGGAAACACCTCCTGTGCCGCGGCGATGAATTCCTCGACCAGCGCGTCGTACTCGGCGCCGCGCAGCCGGGGCTGCTTGAGCCCGATGTAGAGCGGATCCTGGAGGAAGTCGGCGTTGTTCGTGCCGACGTCGAGCATGACCGGAAGCGTAGTCGCGGGATGAATGCCGGCGCACGCTGTGTATAGCGACAGCTTGCCCACCGGAATTCCCATGCCGTTGGCGCCGAGGTCACCGAGCCCGAGGATTCGTTCGCCATCGGTGACCACCATGATCTTCACCTCGCGCGTCGGCCAGTTACGCAACACGGTTGCGACCCTGCCGCGGTCGGCAGCCGAGACCCATATGCCCCGGGGCCGCTGGAAGATGTGCGCGAAGCGCTGGCATGCGAGCCCGACCGTTGGCGTGTAGATGAGCGGCATCATTTCGTCCGGGTGGTCCATAACCACGCGGAAGAACAGAGTCTCGTTTCGGTCGTGCAGCGCGTTGAGGCTGATGAACTTGTCGAGATCGGTCGGCAACCGGCGCAGGCTGTCGAGCACCCGCGCCACCTGCTGCTCCGGGGTGATCACGGCGGGAGGCAGCAGGCCGCGCAGGCCTAGCGCGTCGCGTTCGGCTTCACTGAACGCGGTGCCCTTGTTGAGCAGGGGGTCGCGCAGCAGGTCGTGCCCTGAAGGCAAACGGGCAGCGCCCGCGCCGGCTTTCGAGTGGGCGGCCATGCTGGAATCCTCCGTCTTTTCCCTGCCCGGAATGCTGCGCCCGTCGGCCCGCGCGCCATTGACGCAGATCAAGCGGACCCGCGGGGATCCGCTTTTCGCTAGCGCTTGCGCAGCCTTCTAATCGCGGCGAGCTGTGCCGCGAGCATTGCGAGCTCGCTCTCGACCGCGGCGATTTCCTGCTTGTCGCGTGCGCTGCGACGCGCCTCCTCGGCTTTCTTCAGCGCTTCGTTGGCCTTTGCCTCGTCGAGATCGGCGCCGCGGATCGCGGTGTCGGCCAGGACGGTGATCACCTTGGGCTGCACCTCGAGGATGCCGCCCGCCACGAAGATCAGGTGTTCGTCGCCGCCGCCGGCCGGCGTGATGCGCACCGCCCCCGGCCTGATGCGTGTGATCAGCGGCGTGTGCTGGGGATAGATGCCGAGTTCGCCCACCTCGCCCGGCAAGACGACGAACTCCGCCTCGCCGGAAAAGATCGACTCCTCCGCGCTCACCACGTCGACGTGGATCGTATTGGCCATGAGTGCGCCTACTGTAGGGTCTTCGCCTTCTCGAACGCCTCTTCGATCGGGCCGACCATGTAGAAGGCCTGCTCCGGGAGGCTGTCGCACTCGCCGTTGACGATCATGTTGAAGCCCTTGATCGTGTCCTTGAGCGTCACGTACTTGCCAGGCGTGCCAGTGAAGTTCTGCGCCACGGTAAAGGGCTGCGATAGGAAACGCTGGATCTTGCGCGCGCGCGCCACCGCCAGCTTGTCCTCCGGCGAGAGCTCGTCCATGCCGAGGATCGCGATGATGTCCCGCAGCTCCTTATAGCGTTGCAGCGTCGCCTGCACCGCGCGCGTCGTATTGTAGTGCTCTTCGCCGATGGTGTTCGGGTCGACCTGGCGCGAGGTCGAGTCGAGCGGATCCACGGCCGGGTAGATGCCGAGCGACGCGATGTCGCGCGACAGCACGACTGTGGCGTCGAGGTGACCGAAGGTGGTCGCGGGCGAGGGATCCGTCAGGTCGTCCGCCGGCACGTAAACCGCCTGGATCGACGTGATGGAGCCGGTTTTGGTCGACGTGATCCGCTCCTGCAGCCGGCCCATCTCCTCCGCCAGCGTCGGCTGATAACCCACGGCCGAAGGCATGCGGCCGAGCAGCGCCGAGACTTCGGTTCCGGCGAGGGTGAAGCGGTAGATATTGTCGACGAAGAACAGGATGTCGCGACCTTCATCGCGAAAGCTCTCGGCCATCGTGAGGCCGGTGAGCGCAACCCGCAGGCGGTTTCCGGGCGGCTCGTTCATCTGACCGAATACCATCGAAACCTTGGACTCGGAAATATTGTCCAGTTTGATCACGCCCGCTTCCGCCATCTCATGGTAGAAGTCGTTGCCCTCGCGGGTGCGCTCGCCCACTCCGGCGAAAACCGACAGACCCGAGTGCTGCGTCGCGATGTTGTTGATGAGCTCGAGCATGTTGACCGTCTTGCCGACTCCCGCGCCGCCAAACAGGCCGATCTTTCCGCCCTTCGCGAACGGGCAGATGAGATCGATCACCTTGATGCCGGTCTCGAGCAGCTCGACCGAAGGGGAGAGCTCGTCGAACTTCGGCGCCGTCTGATGAATCGAGCGGCGCTCTTCGGTCTTGATCGGGCCGGCCTCGTCGATCGGCCGGCCGAGCACATCCATGATGCGTCCGAGCGTGCCCTTTCCCACCGGCACCGAGATCGGAACGCCGGTGCTCTTGACCTTCATGCCGCGGCGCAGGCCGTCGCCCGAGCCCATCGCGATGCAGCGCACCACGCCGTCGCCGAGCTGCTGCTCGACCTCGAAGGTGAGCCCTTTTTCCGCCAGCCCGGCCTCTCCCGTGTCGGCCAGAACCAGCGCTTCGTAGATGCCCGGCATCGATTCGCGCGGGAACTCGATGTCGACCACTGCGCCGATGCACTGGACGATGCTGCCTTCTGCTTGTGCCATGACGTTTTCCTAGACGTATATTCCGTTACACGGCGGCGGCGCCGCCGACGATTTCCGAAAGTTCCTTGGTGATCGCGGCCTGGCGGTTCTTGTTGTACACCAGGGTCAGCTCGTCGATCAGCGTGCCGGCGTTGTCGGATGCCGCCTTCATTGCCACCATCCTCGCCGACTGCTCCGAAGCCATGTTCTCCGCCACGGCCTGGAAGATGATCGTCTCGACGTAGCGCGTCAGCACCTGGTCGAGCACCGCTTTCGCTTCCGGTTCGTAAAGGTAGTCCCAGCTGCCTTCTGGCGCCCCCAGTCGCTCGCCCGAAAGCGGCAGCAGCTGCTCTATCACCGGCTCCTGCTTCATGGTGTTGATGAAGCGCGTATAAACCAGCATCAGGCGGTCGAAGCGATCCTCGATGTACCCGTCCAGCATGACTTTCACCGCGCCAATCAGCTTGTCGAGTTGCGGCCGGTCTCCAAGCTGAACCACCTGCGAGACGATGTTCGCACCGAGGCGCTGCATGAAACCCAGCCCTTTGTTTCCGAAGCAGCACACTTCGATCTCTTCGCCCTGCGCCTGCCATTCCTTGTACTGGCCCAGTGTCATGCGCAGCACGTTCGTGTTCAGACCTCCGCACAGGCCCTTGTCGGTCGTGATCACGATGAGCCCGACCCGCTTGACCGAATCGCGTGCGACCAAGAACGGATGGCGATACTCAGGGTTCGCGTGGCTGATGTGCGCGGCCACGTTGCGGATCTTCTCGCCGTAGGGTCGCGTCGCGCGCATGCGCTCCTGCGCCTTGCGCATCTTCGAGGCGGCGACCATTTCCATCGCCTTGGTGATCTTGCGAGTGTTCTGCACACTCTTGATCTTGTTGCGGATTTCTTTGGTGCCTGGCATGGCGCTGGCTCAGCTCAGAACGAACCGTTCTTCTTCCAGTCCTCGACTGCACCCTTCAGGGCTTTCTCGTCTTCGGCCGAAAGGTCCTTCTTGTCCTCCATGCGACCGACCAGATCCGCGTATTTTTCCTTCACGTAGTCGCGCATCGACTTTTCGGCTGCGAGGGCCTTCTTGACGTCGATGTCGTCGAAATATCCGTTGTTGACCGCAAACAGCGTGAGCGCCATCTCCCACACCTGTAGCGGCATGTATTGCGGCTGCTTCATCAGCTCGGTAACCAGCCGTCCGCGCTCAAGCTGCTTGCGGGTGGCCTCGTCGAGGTCGGAAGCGAACTGGGCGAAGGCCGCCAGCTCGCGGTACTGCGCGAGCGCCAGGCGCACGCCGCCGCCGGTATCACGCCGCTTCATGATCTTGGTCTGCGCCGCACCACCGACCCGCGACACCGAGATGCCTGCGTTGATCGCAGGACGGATACCGGCATTGAACAGATCGGTCTCGAGGAAAATCTGGCCGTCGGTAATCGAGATCACGTTTGTCGGCACGAACGCAGTCACGTCACCCGCCTGCGTCTCGATGATAGGCAGTGCGGTGAGCGAGCCGGTCTTGCCCTTGACCTTGCCATTGGTGAAACGCTCGACCCAGGCGTCGTTGACACGCGCGGCGCGCTCGAGCAGGCGGCTGTGCAGGTAGAAGACGTCCCCAGGGTACGCCTCGCGTCCCGGCGGACGGCGCAGGAGCAGCGATATCTGACGGTAGGCCCAGGCTTGCTTCGTCAAGTCGTCGTAAATGATCAGCGCGTCCTGCCCGCGGTCACGGAAGTACTCGCCCATGGTGCAACCGGAATAGGGGGCGATGTACTGCATCGCCGCCGACTCGGAGGCCGATGCGGCGACCACGATGGTGTAGTCCATCGCGCCGTGCTCCTCGAGCTTTCGCACCACGTTGGCGATGGTCGAAGCCTTCTGCCCGATCGCCACGTAGACACAGAACAGATCCTTGCCCTTCTGATTGATGATCGTGTCAACCGCGACCGCCGTCTTGCCTGTCTGCCGGTCGCCGATGATCAGTTCGCGCTGGCCGCGCCCGACCGGTACCATCGCGTCGATCGACTTGAGGCCGGTCTGTACCGGCTGCGAGACCGACTTGCGCCAGATCACGCCCGGCGCAACCTTCTCGATCACGTCACGCTCCTTGGCGTTGATCGGCCCCTTGCCGTCGATCGGCTGTCCTAGGGAGTTGACCACGCGCCCGAGCAGTTCGGGCCCGATCGGCACTTCCAGAATGCGGCCGGTGCACTTGACCGTGTCGCCCTCGGAGATGTGCTCGTACTCGCCCAGAATCACCGCGCCGACGGAATCCCGCTCGAGGTTTAGCGCCAAGCCGAAAGTACTCTTGGGAAACTCGAGCATCTCGCCCTGCATGACATCGGACAGGCCGTGCACGCGCACGATGCCGTCGGTCACGGATACCACTGTGCCCTGAGTGCGCTTTTCGGCGCCGGCATCTAGGTTCTGGATGCGGCTCTTGATCAGTTCCGAGATTTCGGACGGATTGAGTTGCATAGGATTCCTTGGTTTTATGCCTTGAGTGCGCTTTCCAGCGCCGCAAGCTGCGCGCGCGCCGAAGCGTCGATCACTTGATCGCCGATCAGGATCCGCGCGCCGCCGATCAGTTCTTTGTCGACGTTAACGTTCACGCGGACCTTGCGGCCGGTATGCTTTTCCAGTCGCGCGGTGAGATCGGCAAGCTGGGCCGGGTCGAGCTCGAATGCCGACTGGATCTCGGCCTCGACCACGCCTTCGCGCTCGTTCTTCAACGCTTCGTACTGAGCGCGGATCTCCGCCAGCAGCGCGAGCCGATGGTTATCCGCCAGCACGCGCACCAGGTTCTCGCACTCGCTCGTCAGGCGGCCGCTGAGGATCGCAATGAAAAAGCCGGCGACCTTCGCCGCTGAAAGGTTCGGGTCTCCGATCGCGGCGCGCACGCGCTCGTCGCCGGAGACTTGCGCCAGCGCCGCGAGCATGGACGACCACTCCGCGAGCTTGCCAGCACCGTCGGCGAGGCGGAACACCGCCTCCGCATAGGGTCGCGCGATCGTGATCGGTTCGGCCATGGGAGGCTAGAGCTGCGCTTTGATCGAATCGAGCAGTTGAGCGTGCGCCTTGGCGTCGACTTCGCGCCTCAGGATTTTTTCCGCGCCGGCGACGGCCAATTGCGCGACCTGGTCGCGCAACTGTTCGCGGGCGCGAGTGACCTCTTGCTCGACCTCCGCCTTGGCCGCAGCGACTTCCCGCTCGCCTTCCTCGCGCGCGGAATTGCGCGCCGATTCTACGATCTGCGTGCCGCGCTTTTCGGCCTGCGCAATGATTTCAGCGGCCCGCTCGCGCGCGCCCTGGACAACCTGCTCGGCCTCGCGGGTCGAGATTTCGAGCGACTTTCTGCCCTGCTCGCCGGCGGCCAGGCCATCGGCAATCTGTTTTTGCCGGTTCTCTATTGCGCGCAGCAGCGGCGGCCAGACGAACTTGACCGTGAACCAGATGAACAGCGCAAAGGCGGCAGCCTGCGTAAACAGCGTCAGATTGATGTTCATGCCAGCCCCCTGCTTCCCGGTGGGACGCGTCGGTTACTTGATGACGGCAAGCAGGGGGTTACCGAACGCGAACAGCATCGCGAGGCCGACCCCGATGATGAACGAGGCGTCGATCAGGCCGAGCAGAAGGAACACCTTGGCCTGCAGCGAAGCGGTCAGCTCGGGCTGGCGCGCGGCGGCTTCGAGGAAGCGGCTGCACATGATGCCGATGCCGATACACGCGCCGGCGGCGCCAAGGCCGATCATGAGGCCGATGCCGATCCCGGTGTAGGCCTGGATCATCGCCAGCATTTGAAGTTTTTCCATGTTGATTCCCTTTCCCAGAGCGAAAAGACGGTTAATGGTTGATATCAGTGATGCTCGTGCGCCATAGAGATGTAGGCCACAGTGAGCATCATGAAGATGAACGCCTGAATCACGACGATCAGGATATGGAAGATGGCCCAGCCCAGGCCAAGGACGGTGCCCGCCACGGTTCCGGTCAACCCCGTCGAGCCCCACACCCAGAGCAGGATGAAGATGATTTCGCCGGCGAACATGTTGCCGAACAGCCGCAGCGAGTGCGACAGCGGCTTGGATACGTATTCCACGATGTTGAACAGGATATTCGGCAACCACAGCAGCGGATTGGAGCCGAACGGGGCGCAGAACAGCTCATGGATCCAGCCCCCCAGGCCTTTCGATTTGATCGCGAAGTAGATCATCAACACCCAGACCGACAGCGCGAGGGCGAAGGTCGTGTTCACGTCGGCCGTCGGGACGGGGCGCCACTCGTGAAACCCGAGCGCACCCATGCCCCTCGAAACGAAGTCGACGGGCAGCCAGTCCATCGCGTTCATCAACAGCACCCACACGAAGACGGTGAGAGCCGCCGGGGCGACGAACTTGCTGCGGTCGCCGTGGGTGAAGATCCCCTTGACCTGGTCGTCGACGAATTCGTACGCCAGTTCTACCAGCGCCTGGCGCTTGTTCGGCACCCCGGAGGTGGCGCCGCGCACGATCCACCAGAAAAATCCCATGCCGACCACGCCGAGGATCACCGCGGTAACGAGAGAATCGACGTGGAGTGTCCAGAACCCGCCTTGGCCGATCGGCTCGGCCAGGAACGTAAGGTGGTGCCCGATGTATTCGGTCGGTGTGAGTTCAGTGCCGGCGGACATCGCTAAACCGTTATCGACTTTCGACTCAATGCGCTCTAATGGTCGCGCACAACAAACGCCATGGTGAAGATGAGCATGGTCAGCGCAAACGATGCGAGCAAGGCGAGCGCTACGACGTCCCTGTATGTCGCCAGAACCAGCCACAACAGGATCACCATGAGGCCGATCTTGATGCCTTCGGCCCTCAAGGCGCCGAGCAGGACCCCCCCTGCCGACTCAGCCTTACCCCACGATGCCACCACTGCCGACACCAGCCCGGCGCAGATGCTAATCATGCCGCCCAGCGCCGCCGACAGCGCGCCGTCAGGGCCTGCAACGGCC
Organism: Burkholderiales bacterium; assembly: GCA_049582045.1. GTDB lineage: Bacteria > Pseudomonadota > Gammaproteobacteria > Burkholderiales > SG8-39 > DAHVFK01. The sequence goes on along the minus strand of JBAUTD010000103.1, from coordinate 45,799 downwards.
GCTGCACCCAGCGCCAGCGCAGCGGTGACGATCAGCTGCCACCGCAAGACGGTGCGTATCGGCTTGCTCAGGAAGCGAAGCATGGCGTCCATCTCACCCGCCTCCTGCAAAGCCTGCGGAGTATATCGTTCACGAGGATATCTGGTCAACGCGTTGCAGCGCCGCGCGGTGCGGAAAGGCCGGTCAACGCAGCTTGCGCAGCAGCGCGTCGAGGTGATCGAGCCCTGCGTAGTAAACGATCACCTTGCCTGCGCCCTTCTTGCCCGGTCGGATCTCCACTGTCGTGCCGAGGCGTTCCGAGGCTTCCTGCTCGAGCCTGAGCAGGTCGCGATCCGCCTTGCGCTTCTTGGGGGCGCCGCCCCCGCGCAACTGCTTCGCCACCAGTGCTTCGGTCTCGCGCACGGAAAGCCCGCGTCCAGCGACCCGGTTGGCCGCCTCAATCTGGCGCGCGCCGTCCAGCGCGAGCAGCGCGCGCGCATGACCCATCTCGAGCACGCCCTCCATGACCATCGCCTGCACCGGTTTCGGCAGTCGGAGCAAGCGCAGCAGATTAGTGGTCGCACTGCGCGAGCGCCCGACGGCGTCGGCGGCCTGCTCGTGCGTCATCTTGAATTCATCGATAAGGCGCTGAAGCCCGGCGGCTTCTTCCATCGGATTGAGGTTCTCACGCTGGATGTTCTCGATCAGCGACATTGCCAGCGCCGCTTCGTCCGGCACTTCGCGCACCAGGGCCGGGACTTCCTCAAGTCCGGCCATCTGCGCAGCGCGCCAGCGGCGCTCGCCAGCGATTAGCTCATAACGATCGCGTTCCACCCGTCGCACCAGGAGCGGTTGCATCAGGCCCTGCGATTTGATCGAGGCGGCCAGCTCTGCCAGGGCCTCCTGATCCATGCGGGTTCGCGGCTGATACTTACCTGGCCGAATCCGACCCACCGGCAACGTGGCGAGCGCATCCTTGGGCACTTCGTCACTGCCCAGCAATGCGTCCAATCCGCGCCCGAGTCCCTTTGGTTTGCTCATGTGGCTTCCATTGTCCGTACGCCGCCGATGTCGCCCCGGCCTCGAGCAAGAATCTCTTCCGCGAGCGCCAGATAGGCCTGCGCGCCTTTGGAGGTGTCATCCCACACAACCGCCGGTGCGCCGTAGCTGGGCGCTTCCGCCAGCCGGACGTTTCTCGGCACCATCGTCTGATACACCTTGTCTCCGAAGTGCGATTCGAGTTGCTGCGATACCTGCTGCGAAAGCGTATTGCGGGGGTCGTACATCGTTCGCAACAGGCCTGCGATGTCCAAACCGGGATTGAGGTGGGCACGCACCCGCTTGATCGTGCCGACGAGGTCTGACAAGCCTTCCAGCGCGTAGTACTCGCACTGCATCGGAATCAGAACTGCCTGAGCCGCAACCAGGCCGTTTATCGTGAGCAGCGACAAGGACGGAGGACAATCGATGATGATGAAGTCGTATTCGGATGCCACGGCCGGGAGCGCATCGCGCAGACGCCCTTCGCGGTTGTCGAGACCGACGAGTTCGATTTCGGCGCCGGCAAGCTCGCGATTGGCGGGCAGCAAGTCGTAGCCGCCGCTCTGCGAGCGCGTGCGCGCGGCCGCTACGTCGGCCAAACCCAGCAGCACGTGATAGACCGTACGGTGCGCGTTTCGCTTTTCGACTCCGCTGCCCATCGTCGCATTGCCCTGAGGATCGAGATCGACCAGCAGCACACGCTGTCCGGCGCGCGCGAAGGCGGCGGCAAGATTAACGCTGGTGGTGGTCTTGCCGACCCCGCCCTTCTGATTGGTGACCGCAAGAACGCGAGTCATTCCGCGCCCGCGGGCCGGCACAGCACGAGGTGTCGTTCGGCCTCTACGAAAGGCACTTCAAGGCGCACGATCCGATCGCAGGATGTGCCAGCCGGCGTTCGCGCGAGTTCATCCGTCGGATACAGCCCCTTCATGGCCGCCAGCGCGCCGCCCTGGGCGACCAGCTTGCCGCACGCGGAAAGGAAATCCGCGAGTTCCGCGAATCCGCGTGATATCACGACCGAGAAGCGCGTTGCCGGCCGCCAGTCCTCGACCCGTCCGGGATGAACTGTCGCGTTGGCGAGGTCGAGTTCTATCGCGGCTTGGCGCAGGAAGGCCGTCTTCTTGCGGTTGCTATCGTTCAGGGTCACCTGCCATTGCGGGCGCGCGATGGCGAGCGGAATCCCGGGCAAACCGCCTCCCGAGCCGACGTCCGCGAGCGCCCCGCCGCTAGGCATCGGCAAGTGCGGGACGACCGCCAGCGAGTCGAGCAGGTGGTGGCTTACCATCCTCATCGGATCGCGGATCGCGGTCAGGTTGTACGTCCGATTCCACTTGGCAAGCAATTCGACGAACGCCAGGAGCTTTTCACGTGCGCCCGGCGCAAGCGCGAGTGTCAATGCTGCGAGCCCGCGGTCCAGTGCAACCTCGGGTGTCATGCGCTTCGCTTCTGCGGGGGACGAATCGCGGCTCGCTTCAAATGAACCAGCAGGAGCGAGATCGCGGCGGGCGTAATTCCAGAGATACGCGAGGCTTGACCGACTGTTTCTGGGCGGTGGCTGGCGAGCTTTTGCCTGACCTCGGTAGACAGTCCACGAACCTGCAGGTAGTCGAAATTCTCCGGCAAGCGAAGGTGCTCGTAGCTTTCGCTGCGCGCGACTTCCGCGCGCTGGCGATCAATGTAACCCTGATACTTGACCTGAATCTCGACTTGCTCCGCGACGTCCGGTTCCGATACGCCGGGACCGACATCCGGCAGCGACATGAGCGCTTCGTAAGAGACGCCTGGGCGAGCGAGAATATCGGTAAGTAAGTATTCACGTTCAATTCCCTTGCCGAGCACCCGCGCGACGTCGGCCACAGGCAGGCTGCGTGGCGTAAGCCAAGTCGTTCTCAACCGGTCGCGTTCATGCGCGATCGCGTCGCGCTTGCGGCTGAACCGATCCCAGCGCTCGTCGCTCACCAGCCCAAGCTCGCGGCCAACCTCAGTGAGCCGCAAATCAGCATTGTCTTCGCGAAGCATGAGGCGGTACTCAGCTCGACTGGTGAACATGCGGTACGGCTCGGACACCCCACGCGTGATGAGGTCATCCACCAGCACGCCGAGATACGCTTCGTCACGTCTCGGGCACCATGGCTCGCGCCCTGCAACCCGCAAGCTCGCATTGATTCCGGCCAGCAGCCCCTGCGCGGCTGCCTCCTCGTAGCCCGTCGTCCCGTTAATCTGGCCAGCAAAGAAAAGACCGTGCACAGTTTTCGTCTCGAGCGAGGCCTTCAAGTTGCGGGGGTCGAAGTAGTCGTACTCGATCGCGTAGCCTGGGCGGACGATCCGTGCCTGCTCCAGTCCGCGGATCGAGCGAACCAGCTCGAGCTGGACGTCGAACGGCAGGCTGGTCGAGATGCCGTTCGGATAGATTTCGTGCGTATCCAGGCCTTCGGGCTCGAGGAAGATTTGGTGGCTCGCCTTGTCTGCAAAGCGATGGATCTTGTCTTCGATCGAGGGACAGTACCGCGGGCCGACGCCCTGGATCACCCCGGTAAACATTGGCGACCTGTCGAGGCCGCGACGGATGATCTCGTGCGTGCGCTCGTTGGTGTGGGTGACCCAACACGACCTCTGCGCCGGATGGATCTCGCGCCGGCCAACAAATGAGAAAACGGGCTCGGGCGAGTCGCCCGGCTGCTCGAGCATGACCGAAAAGTCGATGCTGCGGCCGTCCAGCCGGGGTGGCGTCCCGGTCTTTAGACGTCCGACCGGCAGCTTCATCTCGCGCAGGCGCGCAGCGAGTGTTACGGACGCGGGATCCCCCGCCCGACCCGCCTGGTAGTGCTCCAGCCCGACGTGGATCAACCCTGACAGAAACGTTCCTGTCGTGAGTACCACGGCTTGGCCGTGGAACCGAATCCCGAGTTGCGTGACGACGCCGACCGCGTGATTACCCTCGAGCAGAATGTCATCGACCGCCTGCTGAAAAATCGTGAGATTTGGCTCACCCTCGAGGCGACGGCGAATCGCTCCACGGTACAGCACTCGGTCGGCCTGAGCACGCGTAGCACGTACCGCAGGCCCTTTGGACGAATTCAGGGTTCGAAACTGGATTCCGGCCTCGTCGGTCGCGAGCGCCATCGCACCGCCCAGAGCGTCAATTTCTCTTACCAGGTGTCCCTTGCCGATCCCGCCAATCGACGGGTTGCAGGACATTTGACCGAGCGTTTCGATGCTGTGCGTAAGGAGCAACGTGCGCCGCCCCATTCGCGCGGCAGCGAGCGCGGCCTCAGTGCCGGCATGCCCGCCGCCAACCACGATGACGTCAAAATGGGTGGGATACAACATGGCGCAACGGGCCCAGTGAGGATCGATTCGCCGCGGATTTGGCGAGGCGCAATGATACGCGAAGGCGCACAGTGAAACTAGGCGGGCGGGCAATGTTCCACGTGGAACCGGTGCGTCGCCCAAGTTTCACGTGGAACAGTCCCGCTCCGCCAGGTCAGTGTGCGAGAATCCGCCGCCTCCGCGACTCGCCGATGATCTCCTTCGCCCGATACGCAACCCTGCTCGCGATCCCGGAACTCAGGGCAGCGCTCGCGGCCTCGTTGATTGGGCGCTTGCCGATCGGAATTACCGGATTGGCGATCCTTCTCCTGGTCCGGTCCTCGAGCGGCTCGTTCGCCAGCGCCGGCGTCGCCACCGCCTGCTATATGGCCGGACTGGCAGCGCTGGCACCAATTACCGGCAGGCTGATCGACCGCCGGGGCCCGCGCCATGTCCTGCTCGCGTGCGGTGTGCTGAATCCACTCTCTCTCGTGGCCCTCGTTGCGTTGATCGAAACGGGTGCCTCCGCGTGGGGATGGTTGCCGCTTGCTGCGATCGCGGGTGCGAGCTTCCCCCCGATTACAGCATGCATGCGCACGCTGTTCCGACACCGGCTCGGTGACGATCCACTTCTGGCAACCGCCTATTCGCTCGAATCTGTCCTGATCGAGACCATTTTCATTGTTGGACCCATGCTGGTCGCCTTTTTCGTCGCTGTCTCATCAAGTTCGATTGCGGTGCTGTTCGCGGCGGCCTGCGTCGCCACCGGGACCCAGCTGTTCGTCCGTTCACCAGCACTGAAAAGCTGGAAGGTGGGGCCGCCCCGTAGTCGTAGTTCAAAACTGTTGGGGCCATTGGCGAGTCCGAGCTTTCTCTCGTTGCTCGCGGTTGTCCTGTGTTACTCGATTGCATTTGGTTTGGTCGAAATCGGCGTCACCGGATTCGCCGCCGAAGCGGGAACCCCCGCGCTGGCCGGAGTTCTCTTGGCGTTGATGAGCGTGGGAAGCGCGCTGGGTGGCCTCACTTATGGGAGCCGTAGCTGGCATACGCCAGTCGCGCGCCAGTTCTCCTTCACGCTTGGGTTGATGGGGGGTGGGATCTTGCCCCTAGCTTGGCTGATTGGCGTGTGGGAATTTGCCGTGTTCGCTCTGCTGGCGGGCGTCGTCATGGCACCCGCCCTCGCCATGCAAAGTATGCTGGTGACCAAGACCGCGCCTCCGGACTTCTCGGCCGAGGCGTTTACCTGGTCGGCGACCGGTCTGCTGACCGGCATTGGACTCGGCTTTGCGGCGGGCGGCGCAATACTCGAGGCCTCCGGCTCGGCGGCGGTGTTCATAACCGCCGCCGCCACCGCCCTGCTGGGCGCGGGAGGTGCCTACCTCCGGTTGGGCCGAAAAGCCCTATTATCTATTTGATTCAGTATGTTATACAATATCTCACACGGCCAATCGGTCGTGAAGCGCCGTCCGGCGTGCGTCCAGTTCACGTGGCAGATGCGTTCCGAGTTTGCCCAGGAGGCTGTCATGGGAACTCAGTTCCTCCTTCCATGCACGCGGCTCTACAGCTGCAATTTCTTCATATCGACCGACTGAAAACCTTTCCAGCCCGTCCCAAACCAAGTCCTCGAATCGCGGCATGATTCCGAGCGGTGTTTCGACGCCCTGTGCACGCTCGTGGCAGCGCTCGACGATCCAAGCCAGCACCCGCATGTTCTCGGAGAACCCGGGCCAGATGAACTTCCCATTCGCGTCGCGACGGAACCAGTTGACACGAAAGATCTTGGGAGGATGGTGCACGGCCTTTCCCATCTTGAGCCAGTGCGCGAAATAGTCTCCCATGTTGTAACCACAAAACGCGATCATCGCCATCGGGTCGCGACGCACCACGCCGACCTTGCCGGTGATCGCTGCGGTCGTTTCAGAGCCCAGGGTCGCCCCCATGTACACCCCGTCCTCCCAGGTAGGCGCCTGCACCACCAACGGTACCGTACTAGACCTCCGGCCGCCGAATACGAAGGCGGCGATGGGAACCCCGCCAGTGTCCTCCCATTTCGGATCCATCGAGGGACACTGTGCGGCGGCAACCGTGAAACGCGCGTTCGGATGCGCGGCCGTGCGGCCGCAATTCGGGCTCCAGTCCTTGCCCTGCCAGTCGATGAGTTGCGCAGGCGGTTCCCGGGTCATGCCTTCCCACCAAACGTCGCCCTCCGGGGTGAGCGCGACGTTGGTGAAGATCACGTTCTCGCGCAGCATCTTCATCGCATTCGGATTTGTTGCCTCCGAGGTGCCGGGCGCTACGCCGAAGAACCCCGCTTCAGGATTGATGGCATAGAAGCGTCCGTCATGACCCGGTTTGATCCAGGCGATGTCCTCGCCTATCGTCGTTACTTTCCAACCCTTGAACGCCGCCGGCGGAATCAGCATCGCAAGGTTGGTTTTGCCGCAGGCACTCGGAAACGCAGCGGAAATATATGACTTCTCCCCCCGCGGAGACTCGACGCCGAGAATCAGCATGTGCTCGGCGAGCCAGCCTTCGTCGCGCGCCATGACCGACGCGATGCGCAGCGCCAGACACTTCTTGCCCAGTAGCGCATTGCCGCCGTAGCCGGAACCGAATGACCAGATCTCGCGCGATTCCGGGAAATGGACGATCCACTTTTCCTTCTCGTTGCACGGCCAGGCCACGTCCTTCGCACCCGGCGCCAGAGGAGCGCCGACCGAGTGCACGCACGGCACGAAATCTCCGTCTTCGCCGAGCCACTCGGCCACCGCGTGCCCCATTCTGGTCATGATGCGCATATTCACCACGACGTACGCCGAGTCGCTCAGCTGCACCCCGATCTGGGCAATGTGCGAGCCGATCGGCCCCATGGAGAATGGCATCACATACATCGTGCGCCCACGCATGCACCCGTCGAACAGCCGCTTCATCGTGCCGCGCATCTCCTGAGGATCGACCCAGTTATTGGTCGGGCCGGCATCCTCCTTGCGCACGCTGCAGATAAACGTCCGATCCTCCATCCGCGCGACATCCGTCGGGTGAGAGCGCGCCAGGTAGCTGTTTGGGCGCAGCTTCGAATCGAGCTTGACGAACGTGCCGCCGGCGACGAGCTCGCCGCACAGGCGATCGTTCTCGGCCTGCGAGCCGTCGCACCAGACCACTTGCTCCGGCTTGGCAAGACGCACCATGTCGCCCACCCATTTCCGAAGGCCCGCATGACGGATCCAATTGGGAGCGCGCGACAAGTCGGCTTCAGCTGGCGGGGGATTGGTCATCTCTGCGTCTCCTGGAAAGCAAAACGGCCCTGAATGTCACGGGCCGGCTGTTATAGTCGATCAGGCAGTCGATTTTATTGTAGCACCTGCCTCCATCGCTATTTCCCGATGCAGAATCGCGCGAATATCTCCCCCAGGAGATCGTCGGGCGTGAATTCGCCGGTGATTTCGGTCAGCGCGCCGTGCGCAAGACGCAATTCCTCGGCGAAGAACTCCCAGCGCTCGAGCTGCAGGCCCGCTTCCGCCAGATGCCGTCGCGCGCGAGCCAGAGCGCGCAAGTGCCGCTCGCGCGCGAGGAAGGTCGACTCGCCGGCACCGCCCCATCCGGCCGCCTCCAGCAGCATGCGGCGCAGATCGTCAAGTCCCGCGCCGGTCTTGGCGGAAACCCAAACCTCGTTCAACGCCGCTGCCCGTCGTCCAGGAGGCGCCCCGGCCACGAGGTCGACCTTGTTGTAGACCATGATACGAACGCCTTCTCTCGGCAGCCGCGAAAGCATCTCGCGTTCTCGCGGACCTATGCCGGTTTGGGAATCGAGCACCACCAACACTATGTCGGCGCGAGCAACCTCGCGCCACGCACGCTCAACCCCGATGCGCTCCACTTCGTCGGGCGACTCACGCAGACCAGCGGTGTCGACCACGATGATGGGCACCCCCTCGATCTGAATGGCTTCGCGCAATGCGTCGCGCGTCGTGCCCGCGACCGGCGTTACGATTGCCCGCTCCTCTCCGGCAAGCCTGTTTAGCAGACTCGACTTTCCGACGTTCGGAAGTCCGGCGAATACGACGTGTATGCCTGAGCGCAGGAGGCTGCCCCGCTCGCTCTTGGCGAGCACCTCATCGAGGGTGGCTCGAACTCGCGCCAAGCGAGCTCGCGCCTCATCGAGGTGCAGCTCGTCCACTTCCTCCTGTGGGAAATCGAGCACTGCCTCTGTCAGGGCACGCAACTCCGTCAGTTGCGCCGCCAGGGCGTCGACCGCCGCCGAGAATTCGCCCGCCAATGAGCGCAACGCCGAGCGCGCCGCCTCCCGACTCGCCGCATCGATGAGGTCGGCAACCGCCTCGGCCTGCGCGAGATCGAGCCTGCCTTCGAGGTAGGCGCGTCGTGTGAACTCCCCAGGATCTGCAATGCGGGCTCCCGCATCAAGGCAGGCGCTGAGTAGCATCTGCATCACCACGGGTCCGCCGTGGCCCTGCAGCTCGAGTACTGGTTCTCCCGTGTACGAGTGCGGCGCCGGAAAATAGATCGCAATGCCACGATCGAAGGTCTCTCCGCGGGAATCCGAAAAACCGCGGTATACCGCACGGCGCGGCGTCGGAAGCTCGCCCATGACGGAACGCGCGATCTTCGCCACACTTGGCCCCGATACACGCACAACCCCGATCCCACCTTTGCCGACCGGTGTAGCGATCGCGGCTATGGTGTCGCGTTCGGAGCCTCGCCCAACCTTGTCTTCAGCGCTTGCCATGGGCAGGTTTATCGCGGGTAAACATCCGCTGGATCTGCCACTGCTGAAGGATGGAAAGGATGTTGTTCACCAGCCAGTACAAAACGAGTCCTGCCGGGAAGAAGAAGAAGAAGACGCTGAAGACGAACGGCATGAAGGTCATAACCTTTGCCTGCACCGGGTCGGGCGGCTTCGGGTTCATCCGCGTCTGAATCACCATGCTTATCGTCATCAGAATAGGCAGCACGTAGTACGGATCAAGCGCCGAGAGGTCCTTTATCCAGAAGATGAACGGTGCATGCCGAAGCTCGATCGCCCCAAGCAGCGTCCAATAAAGGGCAATAAAGACCGGGATTTGCACCACGATGGGAAAACAACCTCCCAGCGGATTGATCTTCTCCGTCTTGTACAACTCCATCATCGCCTGATTGAGCTTGGCTCGGTCGTTGCCGTACATCTCGCGCAGCTTGGTCAAACGCGGAGTGACGAGCTTCATCTTCGCCATCGACTTGTAGCTCGCGGCCGAGAGCGGGAAGAACACGATCTTGACGGTAACGGTGAGCAGAATGATCGCCACCCCCCAGTTGCCGGTCAGGCTGTGATACTTCTCCAGAAGCCAGAAGAGCGGCCAGGCGATTATGCTTAGCCAGCCATAATCGACCACCAGGTCGAACCCCGGGGCCACGGCTTTTAGCCTTTTCTGTTCCTGCGGGCCCGAAAACAAGGGTACGTCGACGCGGGCGCTCGCACCCGGCGCCAAGCGCGGCGTCGAGACGATGAGCCCCGCGGCGAACAGCCCGTCGGGTAACCGTTTCAGGTAAAACTCCCGTGGCAGCTTTCCAGTCGGTACCCAGGCGGACACGAAATAGTGCTGCACGATGCCAATCCACCCATCGTCCGCGTGCTTCGGGTACTCCGCCTTACCCTCCTCGATGTCGGAGAAGCTGATCTTCTTGTACTTCGATTCGGCGGTATACATCACGGGACCGAAGTAGGTGCGCGACGTATGGGTCTGCCCGGGGGGATCCTTGTCGTTACGCACCAACTGGAAGTACGCATCCACAGTTACCGGCGCTGTCCCCTGGTTCTTGATCTCGAACGCGACGTCGATCAGGTATCGATTGCGATAGAACGTGTACACCTTTTCCACCGCGAGCCCGTTCGGCCCGTCGGCAGCAAGCCGAACCTCGAGCTTGTCGGCTCCGGCTGCCAGAGCGCGCGGCCCTGGCAATATGCGCCAAACGGTACGATGGTTCGGCAATCCCTCACCGATGAGGCCGCTCTCTGCTTCGTAGTCGTAGCTCCGCCCGAGCAGAACGAAGTCCTTGTTTTCGTCGGCTTGCGCCTTGTGCTTGAGTAGTTCCAAGCGCTGCAGGGTGCCGCCAAGAGTGTCGATGGTAGCCACCACGAGGTCGGTGCGCACCTGCACTGTCGTTCCCTGTGCCGCGGGTACTTTGGCACCCGGCACCCCGGCGGCCTTGGCCGTAGAAGCCGGCGCGTTCGCCGAAAGCTTGTCTGCGGACGGCCCCGGAGTAGGCGTAGGAACACCCTGGTTCCGCGCGGCCGGGGCAGCGATTTGCGGCGGAGGTTGGCTCGCCTTTTCCCAAGCGTCCCACAACAGGACGACGGAAAAGCTGAAGATCACAAGCAGAACCAGTCGTTGCGTATCCATGTGATGAGCGTCGCTCTATTCCGCGTCACAACCCGGCACGGGGTCGTGACCGCCAGGGTTCCAGGGGCCGCAGCGGCATACGCGTCGGGCAGCCAACCATCCACCACGCAACGCGCCATGGCGCGCGAGTGCCTCTTCAGCGTACTCCGAACAACTCGGGTAAAAACGGCACGAAGGCGGGAGCAGCGGACTAAGGCAGTAACGGTAGGCCCTGACCGCGAGACGCAACAGCGAGGAAATCATTGGTTCAGCCTGCTAAAAAGTTCTCGCAGCCGCTGCATCATCTGCGACGACGGCTTGGCACCATACGGTGGCCGTACCAGCACGTCCAATGCGCCAAGTCGCTCCTGCTCAAGACGGAAGGCCTCGCGAATGCAGCGCTTGATGCGATTGCGTTCAACTGCCAGCGTCGAGTGCTTTCGCGTTACCAGAATGCCAAGGCGCGGCGGGCCGCTTACTCGCCTTTCCAGGTAGAACGTATAACCACCGATACTGCGGCGCTTGCCGTGCTGCAGAAGCCGCACAAACACGGCGCTCTGCGTCAGGCGCCTTTCTGGTCCAAGGCCGTGCCGCCGTGCCCGATTAGCCCCACCGAGCACGCCTGAGGCAGATCCTAAAGACCCAGGCGCTTGCGACCCCGCGCCCGCCTTGCGCGCAGCACTGCGCGCCCGCCTGCCGTGCGACTGCGGACTAGGAACCCGTGGCGGCGCGCGCGGCGCGTCTTGGAAGGCTGATACGTACGCTTCATCGCTGCACCAATCCGAAAAAGGCGGGTATTAGAGCGTGCGCATATAGGCGTTGTCAAATAGAGGGTTTAAGGAAGACGTTCCTGTGGATAACTCTTCCTGAAAAAGGTAAGATTCTCACTTCGACGGCGAGCTTCTCGCGCTCGCCCTCCACCCGCCGCAACGAGCGCAAGAAACGAGGCCGAAAGCACAATGCAGAACCTGTGGGATGCCTGCTTGCGGCGACTGGAGCAGGAGCTCCCAGCGCAACAATTCAATACCTGGATCCGCCCGCTTTCGCCGGAGGGAGCGACGGAGTCAGATACTCTGACCTTGGCGGCCCCAAATAGATTTGTTCTCGAGCTCGTTCGCGAACGCTTTGCCACGCGCATAGAGAAACTTGCCTCGGAAGCCAGCGGGCGCGATCTTGGTTTGCGCTTTGTCCTCGCGCGCGGAGCCGACTCGGCCCCGCGCGCCACACCTGCCGCTGCGCGTGACGGAAACGATGTGCCGACGGTCCTGGAACGCGCCCGACTCAATCGCGGTTTCACCTTCGACAGCTTTGTCACTGGCAAGGCGAATCAGCTTGCACGCGCCGCAGCGATTCAAGTCGCGGAGAACCCGGGCATTTCCTATAACCCGCTTTTCATCTACGGCGGCGTCGGCCTCGGCAAGACACACTTACTGCAGGCCATCGGCAATCATCTTGCGGAGCAACGGGCGCAAGCTCGCATTCGATATATTCACGCCGAACAATATGTCACCGATGTGGTCCGCGCATACCAGCAGAGATCGTTCGACGAATTCAAGCGCTACTACCACTCTCTAGACTTGCTGCTGATTGACGACATCCAATTCTTCTCGAACAAAGGCCGCACGCAGGAAGAGTTCTTCTATGCCTTCAACGCGCTGGTCGAGGCGCACAAGCAAATCGTGATCACTTGCGACACGTACCCGAAGGAAATTGCGGGTATGGAGGAAAGACTGATATCGCGCTTCGGTTGGGGACTTACCGTTGCGATCGAGCCGCCAGAGCTCGAGATGCGCGTTGCGATCGTGTTGAAGAAGGCAGAAGCGGAGTCGCTCGCCCTCTCGGAGGAGATAGCATTCTTCATCGCCAAACACATCCGGTCCAATGTCAGAGAACTCGAGGGCGCGTTAAAGAAGGTGCTGGCGTACTCGCGTTTTACGGCACGTGAACTCTCGCTCGACCTCGCGAAGGAAGCGCTGCGCGACATCCTGAACGTGGCCAATCGCCAGATCACCGTTGAAGGCATCCAGAAGACCGTTGCCGAGTACTTCAAGCTCCGAATATCCGACATGCACTCGAAGAAGCGGAGCCGCAACGTCGCCCGGCCCCGGCAGGTCGCGATGGCGCTCGCCAAAGACCTTACCCAGATGAGCCTGCCGGAGATCGGGGAAGCGTTCGGCAACCGTGACCACACTACGGTGCTTCACGCCTGTCGCACGATCGCAACGTTACGCAAGAAGGACACAGTCATCAATCGCGATTACCTTGTCCTTGAACAGGTGCTCAAGGGATGAACAAGCTGTGCATGAACGCAGTTCAAATTGTGCATAAACCCACCACAACGGCGAAACACGCAGAACTATCCACACAACTGCACAGAGATTCCACAGCTTTTGCACGCCGAGAACAATGCGTAACTCTCCGCAAGCAATAGCTTTTCTTGTATATCCCCAGATAACTGGCGACCTACTAACTATTACTAAGGTAATACAATGGTTCTAGTTAAAGCGAAGCGCGATGAACTCCTTGGCCCGCTTTCCTCCGTGAGCGGGATCATCGAGCGGCGTCACACGCTCCCGATCCTGTCAAACGTACTCATCGACCGCAGCGCGAAATTGCTTTCTTTCCTCGCTACGGACATTGAGATTCAGATAACCTCGATTACACCCCTCGAGCAGGCGGGAGGAGAGGCGCATGCGGTGACGGTTGGCGCCCGAAAACTGGTCGACATCCTGCGTGCCCTGCCGGATGGCGCTGAGGTGACCCTCCAACAGCAGGAAAAGCGAATGCTGGTTAGGGCAGGAAAGAGTCGTTTTAGTCTACAGACACTACCTGCTGAAGATTTTCCGCGCCTGTCTAGACCAGCTGGGGAGGTGGCTCGCTTTAGTGTGGCGCAAAACGCGTTGAGGAGGCTGCTTGGCCTGGTGCAGTACGCGATGGCGCAGCAGGACATCCGCTACTACCTCAATGGCCTGCTCGTACTCGTCGAAGACAAGCAACTTAAGCTGGTGGCTACCGACGGTCACCGCCTCGCGTTCGTATCGATGAATCTGGACACCGATTTGCCGCGCCAAGAGGTGATCGTACCTCGCAAGACGGTGCTTGAACTGAGCAAACTGCTCGTGGATACCGAGGAAGAAGTAAGGATCGAACTTTCAGCCACCCAAGCAGCCTTCAGCTTCGGCAGCGTGGAACTGGTTTCGAAGCTGGTGGATGGAAAGTTTCCGGATTACACGCGTGTAATCCCGACCCAGCATAAGAATACCCTTACGCTGGATCGCGAGGTTCTGCGGCAAGCGTTGCTCAGGGCGGCAATCTTGTCGAACGAGAAATTTCGGGGCGTGCGCTGGGTGCTAAGCGACGGAAGTCTCAAAATTGTGTCGTCGAACGCCGAACAGGAGGAGGCGCAGGAGGAGTTGGAAGTGACGTACTCAGGAGATGCGCTCGACATTGGCTTCAATGTCAATTACCTGCTGGACGTGCTGAACAATGTACCCGGTGAATCGGTCGAGTGCAGCTTTGGAGACTCCTCCTCAAGCGCACTTGTGACCTATGCTTCGGAACAGAATTTCAAGTACGTCGTGATGCCAATGCGCATCTGATAGCGAACGAATTGCGAGGAAAGGCAAGGTGGGAGAAGCTGAGAGACTGCTGCCGGACGCGAGCGAATACGGCTCCGACAGCATAAAGGTGCTAAAGGGCCTGGAAGCTGTTCGTAAGCGTCCAGGAATGTATATCGGCGACACGTCCGACGGAACCGGGCTGCACCACATGGTCTTTGAGGTCGTCGACAATGCCGTCGACGAGGCATTGGCCGGTTACTGCGATGAGATCCTGGTAACCATTCATACCGATAACTCCATCTCCGTTTTGGACAATGGCCGCGGAATTCCGACTGGCATCAAGGAGGACGACGAACTCAGACGCTCAGCGTCCGAGATCGTAATGACCGAACTGCACGCGGGGGGTAAGTTCGACAGCAACACATACAAAGTGTCAGGCGGTTTGCACGGAGTTGGTGTGTCCGTGGTTAACGCACTTTCGGAGTGGCTTCGACTTACGGTATGGCGCGACGGCAACGTTCATCAAATGGAGTTTCGCGATGGAGTTCCGGTCGAGCCATTGAAGGTGACGGGGAGCACCGAAAAGCGTGGCACAGAAGTCCATTTCCTCGCTTCGCGGGAAGTGTTCGGCACTGTCGACTATCACTACGACATCCTCGCTCGAAGGCTGAGAGAGCTCTCTTTTCTCAATAACGGTGCCAGGATCGTTCTGGTCGACCAGCGTGCCGGCAAGGAAGAGAGCTTCGCGTTTTCCGGTGGAGTGAGAGGTTTCGTCGAGTACATGAACCGCTCGAAGACCGTCCTTCACCCCAATGTATTTGCTGCGCAAGGGGAAAGAGAAGGCATCACGGTCGAGGTCGCGATGCAGTGGAACGATTCGTACCAGGAATCCGTGTTGTGCTTTACCAACAACATTCCGCAGAAGGACGGCGGCACGCACCTCACTGGGCTGCGTGCGGCAATGACCAGAGTACTGAATAAGTACATAGAGGAAAACGAGCTGGCGAAAAAAGCCAGAGTAGAGACGACTGGCGATGACATGAGAGAGGGGCTCGCCTGCGTCCTCTCCGTGAAAGTTCCAGAGCCGAAGTTCTCATCCCAGACGAAAGAGAAGCTCGTTTCTTCCGAAGTTAGACCGGCCGTCGAGGAGGTCGTCGCGGAAAAGCTGCGCCAATATCTCGATGAGAGGCCGGCGGATGCACGGGTGATCACGAGCAAGATCGTCGACGCGGCACGGGCGAGGGAAGCAGCCAGACGGGCCAGAGAGATGACACGCAGGAAGGGCGTCCTCGACGGCATTGGATTGCCTGGCAAGCTTGCGGATTGCCAGGAGCGAGACCCTGCGCAGTGCGAGCTTTATCTGGTTGAAGGAGATTCGGCCGGCGGATCCGCAAAGCAGGGACGCGACAGGAAATTTCAGGCCATTCTTCCGCTAAAAGGGAAGATTTTGAATGTCGAGAAGGCACGCTTTGACAAGCTGCTTTCTTCGGCGGAGATAGCGACGCTCATCACGGCGCTGGGCTGTGGCATCGGCAAGGAAGAATACAACCCCGAGAAGCTGCGCTATCACCGCATCATCATCATGACTGATGCGGACGTGGATGGGTCCCACATACGGACCCTCCTGCTCACCTTCTTCTATCGCCAGATGCCAGAACTGGTGGAGCGTGGGCACATTTACATAGCGCAGCCGCCGTTGTACAGGGCCAAGCTTGGCAAAGAGGAGCGCTATCTGAAGGACGAGCATGAACTGAACGCGTTCATGCTGACGCAAGCGCTAGTCGACGCCGCTCTCTTTCCCTCAGCGCAGCGCGACCCGATCACGGGCGATGCGCTTGCGGAGTTGGCGAAGTCCTACCTTCTTTCGGAAGCTGTCATCGAAAGAGTCTCCCGCTGGGTGGATCGAGGCGTTCTCACCGCGATGTTGCGTGGTGTTCAGGTCGATCTGTCCAGACGCGAGTCTGCGGAAGCATCCGCCAGCGCGTTGATGGCGTCCATTCCTGGCAATGGGGTCCACATTAGCGCCCATTTCGATGCGAAGACGGAACGCTACCAGGTCAGGGTAGAGCGTACGCGCCACGGAAACGTGAGGCTCAGCCAGATTGACTCAGAGTTCTTGTTGTCTGGCGACTATGCGCAAATCCAGCAGACCGCAGAGTTGCTGCGCGGCTTAGTGAGTGCTGGCGCCTATGTGCAACGCGGAGAAAAGAAGCATCCCGTTAAGGATTTCGCGGAAGCCATGCGCTGGTTGCTTGCGGAAGTGCAGAAGTCGATGAGCCTGCAACGCTATAAGGGACTCGGCGAGATGAATCCCTCGCAGCTCTGGGAAACGACCATGGACCCCGAGATGCGCCGGCTATTGCGGGTTCAGATCGAGGACGGTATCGCTGCGGATGAGATTTTCACCAAGCTGATGGGAGACGAAGTCGAACCGCGGCGCGCGTTCATCGAGTCGAACGCGCTCGGGGTGCGAAATCTGGATATCTAGCTCCGCTTCTTCTTGCTTGGTGCTTTGGCGGTCTTCTTGGCTGGCTTACGCGGCGTGACGGCGGTCTTCTTCGTTTCGACCGATGAAGGTGCAGCCGCCGCTGCCGAAGCCGCTTTAGGCTTGCGCGGTTCGAACTCGAATCCAACCCGGCCTTCGGGATTCTTGACCAGATAGGCCTTGAACGGACGTCCCTTCTTCGAGATGAAGCGCTGCAGCAGGTCCGTCTTCCCGGTTGCAAGCAGCTTTACCATTTGTGCCCGCTCGACGGGTTGCTGAAGGATCAGCTTGCCCGACCGGAAATCGCAGCTGCGCGAGGGTCCGACAGCCTTCTCGCAGACGTAGGCGACCCCGTGCTCGAAAACACGTGCACCGCACTTGGGACAGGCGCCGAGGCTCTCTTGGCCGGAAAAGTCCGGCGCTTGTTCTGCCTCCGATGAGGCGGCTGCCTGTCCAAAGTCGAATTCGACCCGGAACTCGTCGTTCAGCCTGACTCCGGCCGCGAAGGGCTTTCCCATCCGGCTGCGAAAACCAGTTACCGGGCCGACGAAGCGCTTCTGAATCAGTTCGCTGACCTCCTCGGGCGACCATTCGCGACTGGAAGTCACCTTCCAGATCGCGAAGTCGCACTTCTGGCACTGAAACTTGCGGTAGTTTTCCTGCACCTTTCCGCCACACTTAGGACATGGTGCGTCGACTGTGGCGAAGGCGGTATCCGGAATATCTCCGCTCTTGATCCTCTCCACCATGTCACGCGTGACCTGCTCAATGTGCTCCATGAACTCTTCGCGGCGCAGCTTGCCCGCTTCCATCTGTTTCAGCTTGAACTCCCAGTCTCCCGTCAGTTCGGGGGAGGTGATCTCACTAACGCCAAAATGGCGTAAGGCGAAAAGGAGCGAAAAAGCCTTCGGCGTTGGCACCAGTTCTCTGCCGTTGCGGTGAACGTACTCCTCCTGGATCAGGCCTTCGATCACGGCCGCTCGGGTGGCAGGAGTGCCGAGCCCCTTGGCCTCCATTGCCGCTCGCAATTCATCGTCCTCGACCAGCTTGCCGGCGCCTTCCATCGCCGACAAGAGCGTCGCCTCCGTGTACCTCGGAGGAGGCTTGGTTTGATTTGCTTGGGCGCCGACGTCGGCGATACGCACTGTCTCATCCCGAGCGACCACAGGTAGGCTGTCGGTTTCGGATTGGGCCGCGCGGCCGTAGACGACGAGCCAGCCGGGATTGCGCAAGACCCGGCCCTCCGTTTTGAACTGGTGCTTACCCACTTTCGTGATACGGGTGGTCTGCAAGTACTCGGCAGCGGGATGAAATACAGCCAGGAAACGACGCACAACCATGTCGTAGAGTTTCTGCTCGGCGTCGTTAAGTTGCTTCGGTGCCTGCTGCGTTGGAATGATGGCGAAGTGGTCGGAAATCTTCGTATTGTCGAAGACACGCCGGTTGGGTTTGACCCAACCCTGTTTCAGAACACTCTTAGCGAGGGCGCCATACTCCTTTGTGGTGCCGAGAATCTCCATAGTCTTCTTCACCGTCGCGAGATAGTCCTCCGGCAGTGCGCGCGCATCCGTACGGGGGTAGGTCAGCACCTTGTGCCGCTCGTAGAGCGCCTGCGCAAGCGAAAGTGTCATCTTGGCGGGGAAACCGAATCGCCCATTGGCTTCGCGCTGCAGGCTTGTCAAATCGAACAGTAGGGGCGAGAGCTGGGTCGAAGGTTTGCTCTCCTCCGTAACCGAGCCCTTTCCGTCGCGGCACGCTGCGACGATTGCCTCGGCCTCCTTCGCGCTCCACAGCCGCTCCTGCTTTCTCTCGCTATCTTCGTCCTTCTTGAACTCCGCGTCGAACCAGCGTCCGGAATATTCACCGGCAACGGCCGCGAAGCGAGCGTGAACCTCCCAGAAATCGCGCGGACTGAATGCCCGAATACGCTCCTCACGCTCAACGAGCACCGCGAGTGTCGGTGTCTGGACGCGGCCCACCGTCGTGAGATAGAACCCGCCTTCCTTCGAATTGAAGGCGGTCATCGCTCGCGTGCCATTGATCCCGACCAGCCAGTCCGCTTCTGAGCGGCAGCGTGCTGCATCTGCCAGAGGCAACAGCTCCTTGTCTGAGCGTAGGGCACCGAAACCGTCGCGGATAGCCTGTGGCGTCATCGACTGCAGCCACAGGCGCTCGATCGGCTTCTTGATGCGCGCATAGCTTACGAGGTATCGGAATATGAGTTCGCCCTCGCGACCGGCATCGCAGGCATTGATAAGCGCCCCGACGTCCTTGCGCTTCATCAGCCGCAAAAGCAGATTGAGCCGGTCTTGGCTTCGCTCGATCGGCGTTAGCTCGAAGTGCGGCGGAATAACCGGAAGTCTGGCGAAGGACCACTTACCCTTCTTGACGTCGTACTCCTCAGGCAGCGAGAGAGCCAACAGATGGCCGACCGCCGACGACAGGACGTAATCGTCGCTCTCGAAGTAATCGCCCTTGCGCGTGAAACCGCCCAGCGCACGCGCGATGTCCGCAGCGACTGAGGGTTTCTCGGCGATTATCAGCGTTTTGCTCATGGAGGGCCGTGCAGGCGGCCGTGGGCGTCGAAAGGCGGCAGATGATAAGTGCAAACCCGCCGCGGCGGCAACCCGGGCAGGGAAAGGCCGCGGCAGCCACAGGCCCGCGCGCGGGCCTCAGCTCGGCAAGCGTTCGTGCTGTACCGTAAACAAATCTTCTGCGAGCAGCCGGCTGGTGGGCGTTTGCTGGTTCCAGAGCACCATCAGGACAATGAGCTTGAGTTGCTCGAGCGAAAGTGCGGAGCCTGTCGCGGCCATCGCACGCTCGATGACGTGCTCGCGGATCTGTGGGCTCAGAATTCCGGATTGCTCCAGCGCCAACAGGAATCCGCGGCAATCCGTGTCGAGCTTGGCGAGCTCTTTCGGCGCGTACGCGCGGAAGGTGTTGCGCGAATCCGGAATTGGAGCGAAATTGCGATGAGGGACACGGAGCACGCCCGCTAGCCAAGATAACGCTTCGCTGATGTCGGTGTCCTCGAATCCAGCGGCGGAGAGCTTCTTGGCCACCAATTCGCTGTCTTGCGCTAGATCGGCCTGCTGGCAGTGCTCGAACAGGTAAACGAGGATTTCGTACATATTATTCTTCTCCTCAGCAGTTTAGGCGTTGATATAGTCCGCCGGGTAGCACCGCTACCTGGCCAGCGAGCTCGAGCCGCAGTAGCTCAGAGGATACCTGCTCTGCGGACATTCCTGCACGCGCGCAGAGCGAATCGACGTCTATGGGATCGAACCCCATGTGGGCAAGCAGCCGGTCCCCCTGTGGCGACTGCGTATGCGTTGAGCGGGTCGTCGCGTGGCCGCTGGGCTGAAACCCGCCGAGTTCGCTCAGCACGTCCTCTGCGGATTCAACTAGCTTGGCACCGGCCTTAATCAGCGCGTGGCATCCCTTGGAGAGTGGGGAGTGAATTGAGCCCGGAATTGCGAAGACTTCGCGCCCCTGCTCCGCGGCCGTGCGTGCGGTGATGAGTGACCCCGAAGCGAGCGCCGCCTCGACAACTAGACAGCCCTGCGCCAATCCGCAAATAAGGCGGTTGCGGCGAGGAAAGTTGTGCGCAGACGCCGGCGTCCCGAGCGGGAATTCGGATAGCAGCAAGCCCCGCCGCGTGATCTCCGTAGCGAGCGATGCATTGCGTGAAGGATATGTCACGTTTATACCCGTTCCGAGAACGGCTATCGTCGACCCGGGGCCGGCCAATCCGCCGCGATGGGCTGCCGCGTCGATGCCAAGAGCGAGGCCAGACACGATCGTCAGGCCCGCGTCACTGAACGCGCGTGCGAAGCTTTCCGAATTGCGCTCACCTTGCGCAGTTGCATTCCGGCTGCCGACGACGGCCAACGCCGGTCGTGCGAGCAGGTCGAGACGGCCGTGCGCGTAGAGCAGCGCAGGCGGATCCGAAATCTCAAGAAGCAGCTTCGGATAAGCCTCGTCGGCGAGGGTAACGACGGCATGGTCAGGCTGCGCGGCCCACTCGCTTGCCGCAGTGACCGCGGCTGCAACTTCGGCGGAATCGAGGGCCTCAACAGCGGCCCGAGGAACGTGTCGCGCCAGTTCGGAGCGGGCGAGGGACAGCACTTTCTCTGGCAGACCGTACTGCTTGAGCAGCTTTCGAATGGCGGCGGGGCCAAGGCCTGGTGTAAGGGTGAGTTGAAGCCAACTTGCCAGCCCCGGTTCCGTCGTCATAGACGTGGCAATAACCGGGATCGCGCCCGCGCGCGTGGCGCCGACCTTCGACGGCGCCACGCACCGGAGCCTGAATTAGGGAGTTTCCACCACATCCAACTGCTTGACGGGCCTCACGGTACGCATAACCAATGCATAAGATACGCGGTCGAACACGCGGAACACAAATATGTGCCCGTTGGGCTCGTCCGGTAGGTGGATTATTGCGTCGGGCGCGTCCTTCGGTTTGGTGGTATCGGTCACCGTCTCGCCATGGGTGTAGACGGCCAGAACAGTCCCGATGTCGATACCGTCGGACTTGCCACGATTGATCGTGATGATCGAGCCCGTGCCGGTTTCGCCGATTCGCTGCACGCCGCCGTAGATTGACATCACGCGACCCCGGATAAAGACGCTCGGAGAGTGCGGCGCGTAATTCACCGCTTGCGGTGGGCCGGCTGGAATCAGTTTGTCACCCACACCAACTTCCTCTTTCACCTTCGCCAGACGAACGGTGGTGGGATCGCCGGCTCTTGTCACGTGCGCGGTGCCAAGGAAGATGGCCTCATAGCCGAGAGTTTTGTTCGTGTCCGGGTCGACGAGAGCACCTCCCGGCCGAAAAACGTTCCACGTCTTCTCTTTCGAGTTTCCGATACCGCGCACGTATGCGGAATTGCCGGCCTCTAGGATGACTCGGTCCTGTTGAGTTGCGATGATGGTCGGCGCATTGTCGAGCCCGCCGGGCTCTATCACCAGTGGCTGAGATAGAAATGGTTCGATCACCGACGGTGGAATGCTTGGAATCGGCTCATCGGTGCTGCCAATTACTCTAACCCGGGGACGAAGCGTCTCGGTTCCCGAGGTTCCCGAGACTCCCGAGGCTCCCGAAATAGATAGCCGCCCATGCAGTCGGTCGAGGACGATAACGTTGCCCGGATAAATTCGATGGGGATTCTTGATCTGATCCCGGTTCAGGTTCCACAATTCCGGCCAACGCCAAGGAGAATTTGTGAAGCGCTGCGCGATGCCCCAGAGAGTGTCCCCAGGGACGACAACATATCGGTCCGGGGCGTCCGGCCTGATGTCGCTTGGGCCCTTGGGCGCCTCGGCCGCAACCCCGGCCGCCGCCAGGCTTCCAGCGACAAAAGCCAGCATTGTGATAGACTTACGCAAGTGACCGTACATAGGGCCCCCGATTGTTACTTGGCTCTTCGGGCCGGCTTGAAGTGCCGATTGTTCACCCAAAATTGGCATAAAAGCCCATTTAGCTTACATACTGCCTGAAATTGTGCATGTAATTAATTCACACAGCAAGTGATTTCCTGATTTCAATGGCCCTCCTGAACATCCTTCGATATCCCGACGCCCGGCTCCACAAGGCAGCCGTTCCCGTGACCGTCTTCGATGACGGCCTGAAGAGACTGGTCCGGGATATGGCCGAGACGATGTACGCGGCTCCGGGGATCGGGCTCGCGGCGACGCAGGTTGACGTACACAAACAGGTGATCGTCATTGACGCCTCCGAAAGGCGCGACTCGCTGATCGTGCTCGTCAATCCTGAAATCGTCGAGGCAACGGGCATCTCCGACATCGAGGAGGGGTGCCTTTCGGTTCCCGGAATCTACGAACTCGTCGAGCGCGCCGAGCGCGTCAAGGTGCGGGCGTACGACCAGAATGGCAACGTGCTTACCCTGGAAGCGCAGGGTCTGCTCGCCGTGTGCATCCAGCACGAGATGGACCACCTGCAGGGTAAGGTGTTCGTGGAGTACCTGTCGCAACTCAAGCAGCAGCGCATTCGCGCCAGACTGGCCAAGCAGCTCAGGAAGAGCGCTTAGCGAATCAGGAATTGAGGTGCCCGCGGCACCGACGCTTGCGCGGCTACCGCGAGGTCGGTGAGGACACCCAATGCGTCTGGCGTTCGCAGGCACCCCAGAGTTCGCTGAGCGCTCGCTTGCCGCGATCTTGAGCGCTGGCCACGACGTGGCGCTCGTTCTGACCCAGCCGGATCGTCCCGCCGGACGGGGGATGCGGCCATCGCAGAGCGCTGTTAAGCGCCTGGCACTTCAGCACGAGCTCGAGGTCTTCCAGCCCACAAGGCTAAACGACCCGGCAAGCCTTGCCACAATCGTCGCCGCTCACCCGGACCTGCTAGTGGTCGCGGCATACGGGCTTATCTTGTCGCAGGCGACGCTGGACTGCCCGCCGCTGGGGGCGCTTAACGTTCATGCCTCGCTGCTTCCGCGCTGGAGAGGCGCGGCGCCGATCCAGCGCGCCATCCTTGCCGGCGATCGCGAAAGCGGCATAACCATCATGAAGATGGATGCGGGCCTTGATACGGGGCCGATGCTCGCGCAAAGCGCGATCCCGATTACCGAAGACGACGACGCGGGGACACTTCACGATCGTCTCGCCGCCTTGGGTGCGGAGATGATCGTCGCGGCACTCAGCGCGCTGCGCGCGGGCCGTGCCACTTATACGCCACAGCCAGCCACCGGAGTCTCGTATGCACGCAAGATCGACAAGTCCGAATTGACCATCAACTGGTCGCTCCCGGCGCCGGAACTTGCGCGCGTTGTGAGGGCGTTCAGACCGGCTCCTGGCGCATCGAGCACGCTTGCCGGCGCAACCCTCAAGATATGGGAGGCTCACGTGGCGGAAGGCTCAGGCGAGCCAGGGTGCACGCTTAAGGCAGATCCGCTCGGGATTGTGATCGCGTGCGGTCGCGGCGCGCTTGCCGTGACCCAGCTTCAACGCGCAGGTGGGAAGCGCCTGTCTGCCAACGAGTTTCTGCGGGGTCATGCAGTCGTGCCCGGCACGCTCTTTGGTCAGCCGACGCAACGGTCGTAGCCCATGTCGTCGCGCAAGGTGGCCGCCGTCGCCGGGGACACGCGGTCCCTCGCTCGCTCGATGGCGCAGGCTGCGCGGATTATTGCCGGTGTCGCCGCGGGACGCAGCCTCTCGACGGAGCTTGAGCGTGCGGCCGAGGAGCAAGACGCGTCGCGAGCATCGCTGCTGGACCTCACTCACGGCACGCTGCGCCGCTATGGCCGCGTTCAGACGCTTTCGCGGATTCTCAGCAAACGAGGTGGAACTGAGCCTCTCGTTGAAGCGTTGCTCTGGTGCGCCTTCTACGCACTGGATTCCGGCCGCTATGCCGAGTACACGATCGTCGACCAGGCCGTGCGCGCGTGCGTAATGATCGGGCAGCACCCAGCGAAGGGTTTCGTAAACGGTGTATTGCGCGCGCTGCTGCGAGACCGCGCCGCCGTTGAAGCGCAACTCGCCACGGATCCGGAGGCGTACTGGCAGCATCCTGCGTGGTGGATCAGCGCCGTGAGGCGTGCTCATCCGGATGCATGGCAAGAAGTGCTAATGGCTGGCAATACACATCCTCCGATGTGCCTACGGGTGAATCTGCGCCGCAACTCCGTGCCGGACTATCAACTTCGGCTTCAGTCAGTGGGGATCGCCGCTAGGCGCGTAGACGATTGTGCGTTGCTGCTTGCCAAGCCGGTCCCCGTCTCCCGTCTGCCAGGGTTCGCGCAGGGAGACGCTTCCGTGCAGGACGCAGGCGCACAGCGGGCGGCCACTTACCTCGAGTTGGCCGTCGGCCAGCGGGTGCTTGATGCGTGTGCCGCGCCCGGGGGGAAAAGTGGACACATGCTGGAGATGGAGGATATTGCTCTAACCGCTTTGGACGCGGACGGCGCACGCTGTTTGCTGATAGAGCGCAATCTCGCACGGCTGGGCCTAGCGGCTCGAGTGCAGACCGCCGATTGCACCCGCCTTGAGACGTGGTGGGACCATAGCCCGTTTGACCGCATTCTCGCCGATGTCCCCTGCTCCTCTTCGGGAGTCGTGCGCCGCCATCCGGACATAAAATGGCTGCGTCGAGCGCTCGACCTAGGCGCATTTTCCACGCGCCAAGGCCGGATCCTGGACGCTCTTTGGCCAGCGCTCGCCCCGGGTGGTAAATTGCTGTATGTCACTTGCTCGGTGTTCTCGGAGGAAAACGACGCGGTCGTGGAAAGCTTTGCCGCACGCACGCTTGATTCGCTTCGTCTGCCGCTGCCACACGGCGCACCGTCCACGCTTCTTCCGGGACCAGAACACGACGGATTCTATTTTGCCTTGCTAGCGAAGCGGAACTGAAAACGCGATGCGCTGCATCGCCCTCTTTCTTAAGCTTCTCCCGCTGGCGCTCGCGCTCGCCATAGCCGGCAACGCGTATGCGGACGAGATCGTCGTGCGCGAGGCAAACTTGCGGGCGACTGACGAAGGACTGGTGCTCAATGCAGAATTCAGCTTCCAGATTACCCCGAGGCTTGCGGAAGCCGTCGAAAACGGCGTGCCGCTCTATTTCGAACTCGATTTTGAGTTAAGCCGCTCGCGTTGGTACTGGTTCGACGAAAAAGCTGTTGCGAAGCGCATGCAAGTGCGGCTGTCCTACCATGCCCTTTCGCGGCAGTACCGCCTTTCAACCGGATTGCTGCAACAGAGCTTCGGCACGCTGGAGGAGGCTCTCGACGTACTGAGGCAACTGCGGAACTGGCTCGTAGTCGACCGTAGCGTCTCGCTCGCGGACGCGACTTACGAGGCAGCGGTGCGTATGAGGTTGGACACGACGTTACTGCCCAAGCCATTCCAGCTCAGTGCGCTCACCAATCGGGAATGGAATCTCGAGTCGGCGTGGAAGCGATTTAGCTTCCGTCCTCCGCAGCAGCCACCGGCACCGGTCGAAACTCGCCAACCGGCGGAGTCGTCGACGCGATGAAAGCGCTCTTGATCATCGGGTCTGCGCTGGCCGGTGTGCTGATGTTCTTGCTCGCGACCGCGAGCGCGAACACATCGCTGTTCGAGCAGCACTATCCGGTATTGCTGGCATTGAACGCCGGGTTGGCGGCTCTCTTGGCGGTACTTGTTACCTACCAACTCGTCGCTTTGGTTCGCAAGTACCGCCGTCGTGTTTTTGGATCGCGACTCACGCTGCGATTTCTGGTGCTTTTCGCGATGATGGCCGTGGCCCCCGGATTGTTGGTCTATACGGTATCGGTACAGTTCCTGAGCAAGAGCATCGAGTCCTGGTTTGACGTCAAGGTGGATGCCGCGCTGGAAGGCGGGATCACCCTCGCGCAGGGCGCGATAGATCAAATGCTCACAGAAATGAACGTCAAGGGGCGCGCCATGGCCCTGGAGCTCGCCGACCGGCAGCAGGCCGATCAGATAGTGCTGCTTAACAGGCTGCGCGAGCAGGCAGGAGTGCAGGAGGCGGTGATTGTCGCAGGCAATGGTCGTGTTGTGGCAACAGCGAGCGAAGATGTTACCAAGCTCTACCCGGAAGTCCCGAGTGCCCAGGCGCTGCGCCAGGCGCGCGTAAATCGCGGCTACACCGCTATCGATTCACCGCCCGGCAAACCGCTCGCATTGCGCGTAGTGGTGCCGATCAACGCGCTAGCGCTTACCGACGAAGCCCGATATCTCCAGCTGCGACAGACCCTACCCGAGTCCTTCACACACAGCGCCGAGGCGGTCGAAACGGCGTATCGCGACTATCGCGAACTGGCTCTCTCACGGCAGGGGCTCAAGCGCATATATATCGTCACACTCACGCTCGCCCTGTTGATGGGGCTGTTCTTCGCCATTGCCTTGGCGGTGGTCCTGTCCAACAGACTTTCCGAGCCGCTCGCGAATCTGGCGCAGGCGACGCAGGCCGTAGCGCGGGGTGATTTCTCGCGCCGGGCACCCGTCACCAGTCGGGACGAGCTGGGCGTGCTTACGGAGTCCTTCAATTCCATGACTCGGCAGCTCGACGAGGCGCGCCACGTGGTGGAGACGAACCGCGTCGCGCTCGAGACCGCCAAAGCGCACCTCGAGAACATCCTGGCCAATCTTTCCGCCGGCGTACTGGTATTCGACCGCGACCTTCGCCTGTCGATCTTCAACCATGGGGCGGCTGCCATTCTGGGCGACGAGCTGCGTGCAATGTCGGGCAAGGCGCTGGATATGTGGCACGCCGGCTTGGATGCTCTTGCCGGCCCGGTGCGCGAGGCGTTTCTGGTCCACGGGCAGCGCACCTGGCAGCTCGAGCTTGACCTCAAGGGCACGGGCAAGACGCTGTTGCTGCGCGGCACCGCACTCCGTACCGCAACTGAGGGCGGGTATGTCCTGGTGTTTGATGACATCACGCAACTGATACAGGCCCAGCGTGCGACGGCCTGGGCGGAAGTCGGGCGCCGGCTCGCGCATGAAATAAAGAATCCTCTTACGCCGATACAGCTTTCGGCCGAGCGGCTGGAAATGAAGCTCGCCGGGCGGCTTCCCGTACATGAAGCCGAGACGCTCAGACGGGCTACTCAAACAATCGTAAATCAGGTTGCGGCGCTCAAGTCGATGGTGGATGCGTTCCGCGACTATGCGAAGCTACCCGCACCCTCGCTCGCCGGGCTTGATTTGAACGCTCTGGTCAGGGAGGTGCTGGCGCTTTACGAGAACTCGCGGGTGCCGATCGCGAAGCAACTATCGCCGGCGCTCAGGCCGGTACGCGCTGATTCGGCCCAGATCCGACAAGTGTTGCACAACCTAATTCAGAACGCGCAGGACGCGCTCGACCAGAGCGAGAATGTGAATAAGCCGGTAATTGAGGTGCGAACGGAGATGCAGGGCGATCAAGTGAGAATCGCAGTGAGCGACAACGGGCCCGGGTTTCCCGAAGAGATGATGACACGCATCTTCGAGCCGTACGTCACGACCAAACCACGCGGCACTGGCCTCGGCCTGGCGGTCGTGAAGAAGATAGTCGACGAGCACCACGGCAGTATCGCGATCGAGAACCGCCCTCAGCAGGGTGCGTGCGTGAGCGTGCTGTTGCCGGCAATGGACGAGCGCGGGGCCGCAAGCAAGGCGGCCTGACTTCGGCTCGAGAACAGGGCATGATCTTCCTATGGCGCAAATCCTGATTGTCGATGACGAGGTCGGGATTCGCGAACTCCTGTCGGAGATTCTCGCGGACGAAGGCCATCAGGTTCTTCTAGCCGAAAGCGCGGGGACGGCGCGTGAATTGCGCGAGCGCCAGCGGCCCGACCTCGTGCTTCTAGACATCTGGATGCCGGATACGGACGGCATCACCCTGCTCAAGGAGTGGGCAGCGACCGGACAGCTAACGATGCCAGTAGTCATGATGTCTGGCCACGGAACGATTGAAACCGCAGTAGAGGCGACGCGCATCGGCGCGCTGGACTTTCTCGAGAAACCGATCGCGCTGCAGCGACTCCTGGCTACAGTGAAGCGCGCGCTGCGCAATCAGGAGGCTGCAACGCCGCGCGCAATCTCTCTCGCAACGCTAGGTCGCTCAGCGACGCTCGCGGAAGCCAAGAAGCGGCTCAGCCAAGTCGCTCAAACAACCGCGCCGTTGATGTTGCGCGGCGAGCGCGGCACGCGCGCCGAGCTATTTGCGCGGCTGCTTGTGGCGCCGGGAGCACCGTTCATTGCTGGTGGCCCCCTTCTTGCGGAGCCCACCAGCGAGCTGCTTACCCGTGCGGCGGGCGGCATCCTGTTCATTCCGGATTTGGCGCGGCTCGACCGCAATGAGCAAAGAAGCCTCGATTTCCTGCTTTCGCGGGCCGACAAGCACAAGACGCGCGTTGTGTCCTTCTCATCGGCCGACGCGAGAACACTGGCCGAGAAGCACGATCTCGACACTGAGCTGGTAGCGAGGCTCGCCCAAGTCACTCTCAAGTTGCCGGCGCTGCGCGAGTTTGCGGAGGACGTGCCGGATCTTGCCGCGCTCATGCTTGCTCAGCTGGTCGAGGCACGCGCCTGTCCTCCGCGCCGCCTCTCGATCGCTGCACTAAACGCGTTGCGTCATCATTCTTGGCCCGGCAACCTCGCCGAGCTCGAGAGCGTGATCACAGACCTCGCACATACGGTGCTCGAGGACGAGATCGGGCTTGCCGACGTGGAACGTGTCCTGACAACCAGAACCGACGCGCAGGATGCGCCTGAACTGGGCCTGGACAGGCCCTACCGCGAGGCGCGCGAGGCCTTCGAGCGAATGTATTTCGAGCGTCTCCTCGGGCGCGAGCAAGGCAGCATGTCGCGCGTGGCGGAACGCTCGGGACTGGAGCGTACCCATCTGTACCGCAAGCTCAAGGCACTCGGACTCCCGGTCGGGCGGCGCGAGGAGAGCGGATCCTGAACCCGAAGCGCGGCCGCAAAAGGTCTACAATGGCGCGCCTTTCGCAGGGGAAAGTGCGACCGTGAAAATTATCATACTCGGCGCTGGCCAGGTCGGCGCGTCAGTAGCTGAAAGCCTCGTTTCAGAGCAAAACGATATCACGGTCGTCGACATCGACCCGACGCGATTGCGCGCGCTGCAGGACCGGTTTGATTTGCGCACGCTGGTAGGCAGCGCCTCCCATCCGTCCGTGCTGGCCGAGGCAGGCGCTGCGGACGCCGATCTGTTGATCGCAGTCACGCAATCGGACGAGACCAACCTCGTCGCCTGCAAGGTGGCCGCGCGGATGTTCAACGTACCGCGACGAGTAGCGCGCATCCGCGCGACGGACTTTCTCAACGACGAAAAAGTCCTCGGCCCGGAGGGCTTCGAAGTTGACCTGTCGATTTGTCCCGAGCAGGTGCTCACCGACTATATCGTCAAGCTGGTCGAGTTTCCCGAGGCACTGCAGGTGCTAGATTTCGCCGATGGCAAGGTGAGCCTCGTCGCGGTTCGCTCATACAAGGGTGGGCCGCTGGTAGGCCGCCAGCTGAAAGATCTGCGGCAGCACATCCCGGGTGTCGATACCCGCGTGGTCGCTATATTCCGCCGTGACCGCGCCATTGTTCCTGATGGCGATACCGTGATCGAGGTTGGCGACGAAGTATTCTGCCTTGCGCCGGAGAAGCATATCCGCCGGGTCATGCGTGAACTGCGCCGCATGGACCGTCCGGTCAAGCGCGTGATGGTCGCGGGCGGCGGCAACATTGGCCTGCGCCTCGCGCGGGCGCTCGAATACGACTATTCGGTGCGCGTCGTCGAGCACAACAAGCGCCGCTGCGAGATGCTGGCGGCCAGTGTCAACCGGGCGCTAGTGCTCAACGGTGACGCCACAGATGAAGAGTTGCTCGAGCAGGAAAACATTGCCGAGATGGACTTGTTCGTCGCGGTCACCAACGACGATGAGCACAACATCATGAGCGCGCTGCTGGCCAAGCGCATGGGGGCGCGGCGCGTTGTCGCGCTGATCAACCGGCGCTCGTATGTCGACCTCCTTCAGAGCGGTGAGATCGACATCGCGATCTCGCCGGCCCAGGCGACCATCGGCAAGTTACTGGCCCATGTGCGCCGCGGTGACGTGGTGTCGGTTCACAGCCTGCGCCGTGGCGCTGCCGAGGCGCTGGAGGCCGTGGTGCACGGAGACCGCGAATCCTGCCGGGTCACGGGCCGGCGCATCGACGAAATCGACCTTCCCGCGGGCACGACCATAGGCGCTCTGGTCCGCGGCGACGAAGTGATTACGGCCCACCACGACTCCGTTATCCAAGCCGAAGACCACGTCATCGTCTTCGTGGCCGACAAGAAGACGCTGCCGCGGGTGGAGAAGTTGTTCCAGGTCGGCGTTCGGTTTCTCTAACACTAGGCGCGCGCGGCGATGGAAAGGTTCAACGCTGTCCTGAACCTGCTTTCCGTTGTGGTGATCATCTTCGCCGCCACGATGCTCGTGCCGCTCGGGTTGTCGCTGCATCTCGCTGACGGCGCTGAACAGGCCTACGACACCGCGATTCTCGCCACCGCGCTCGCTGGTGGACTGAGCTGGGTGTCGACCCGAGGTCGGCAGCGTGAGCTTCAGGCGCGTGACGGCTTTCTGCTCGTTACGCTTGCCTGGACAGTGCTACCTGCTTTCGGCGCACTGCCTTTGTTGTCCTACCTGCCGAAGCTTTCCTTCACCGAAGCGTATTTCGAAGCCATGTCGGGCCTGACCACTACGGGCGCAACCGTGCTAACCGGGCTCGATCGCTTGCCGCCATCCATCAACTTCTGGCGCTGCGAGTTGCAATGGTTGGGCGGGATGGGGATCCTTGTGCTCGTGGTCGCGATCCTGCCGCTTCTCGGGGTCGGCGGGAGGCAGATTCTGAAGGCCGAGACTCCGGGGCCGATGAAGGATACCAAGCTCACGCCGCGCATCACCGAGACTGCCAAGGGTCTGTGGGGTGTGTACGGCCTGCTCACGATCGCGTGCGCGCTTGCGATGCGCTGGGCGGGGATGAGCTGGCTGGATGCGGTAATGCATGCCTTCACCACGATGAGCACAGGGGGGTTTTCGCCGTACGACGCCAGTTTCGCGCACTGGAATTCGCCCAGGATCGAGGCCGTAACGATCGTATTCATGCTGATCGCGGGCATCAATTTTGCGACCCACTTCCAGGTGCTTAGAAAGCGCAGCCTGAAGTCCTACCGCGAGGACCCGGAGGTCGGCGTGTTCTTCGCGGTAATCGCCGTGAGCATTGTCGGCATCACCCTATTCCTGCTGGCGAAGGGCGTTTACCAGGATTTCTGGGTCGCACTGCGCTATACGGCATTCAATCTGGTGTCGGTCGCCACCTCGACCGGATACGCGAACACCAACTTCGGGGTCTGGCCACTGTTTGCGCCGCTGTGGATGCTGTTTCTGGTTTCCTTCGTCAGCTGCTCGGGATCAACCGGCGGCGGCATCAAGCTGGTTCGTGCGATGCTGATGTTCAAGCAAGCGTTCCGCGAGCTCGCGCGCATCGTTCACCCGCGCGCTTATATTCCGGTCAAGCTCGGCGGTCATCCGATCGAAAACAATATCATCTTCGCCGTGCTCGCCTTCATGCTGGTGTACGGCGGCACGATAAGCGTGATAACCATGCTCCTTGCCGCGACCGGCCTGGATTTCGTCACCGCCTTTTCTGCGGTGGTAGCCTGCATCAACAACCTTGGCCCCGGACTCGGGCAGGTCGGTCCGGCAACCAACTTTGCGCTGCTGGATGATTTCCAGACCTGGTTGTGCTCGGCCGCGATGCTGCTGGGGCGCCTCGAGCTGCTTACCGTGCTGGTTCTGCTGACACCCGCGTTCTGGCGCAAGTGATCCGCACCCCCGTGCACATCGTCACGGGCGCGCCCAGTGCGACTCGAGCGCTGGTCGAGCGACTGCTCGCGGCGCGTCCCGGCTGGGCAAAGCTCGTTCCGGCCGGATGCCCGTGCTGTACCGGCCGCGTCGAGACCCAGATTGCGCTCGCACGTCTGCTGCGGGGCTCCAGACCGGCACGCGTGCTGCTCGAATTGGCAGACGAACAGCATCTCGCGGCATTGCAGCGGGCGCTGGCCGAATTGCCGCTCGCAGACTATGTCGAATTCGGAGGAGTTATTAGCTTGCCGCGCGACCGCGAGATCGCGCCCGAGGCGCTAGGCGCGTAGCGCAGCCACCATGAGGGCGAGCCAGCCGAGGATGAAGGCCAAGCCGCCCAGCGGCGTCACGGCACCTAGCCACTTCGACCCGGTGAGTGCCAGCAGGTAGAGGCTGCCGCAGAACAGGACAATACCTGCCGTCAGCAGCCAGCCGGCACTACGCAGCCAGCCGGCTTCCGGCAACAGCTGCAGCGCGAGGCCTACGGCGAGCACCCCGAGCGCGTGCCAGAAGTGGTATTGCACCGCGGTCTGGTAAACCTCGAGCATGCCAGCGGGCAGCCGCGTCTTGAGAGCATGTGCCCCAAACGCGCCCAATACTACGGCGAGCGCCGCCATGGCGGCCCCGATTGACACGAACAGCTTGGCCCCGCCGCTCATGCGCTGGGCCCGCGGGCCTAACTGCTCTTCTTCTTCGTACGTTGCGGGCGCCTCTTGCCGTAGCTGCCCTTGTATATCTTGCCGCGCCGCGTGCGCTTGTCGCCCTTGCCCATAGTCTTGCTCCGCGATGATGGAAGTTTCGTTACGCGATTATAGCTAGGCGGCCGCGTCGGCGGCAGCCGGCCTTTCGGGCTCGTAGGCTAGATACGGCGCGAGCCAGCGCTCGGCCTCCGTGCTATCCATACCCTTGCGTCGCGCATAGTCCTCGAGTTGGTCGCGCCCGATCTTGCCAACTGCAAAATAGCTCGCTTCGGCATGCGAGAGGTAGAAGCCCGATACGGACGAGGCGGGCAGCATGGCGCACGATTCGGTAAGAAGCATGTCTGCATTGCGCTCGGCGTCGAGCAGGGCGAAAAGCGTCCGTTTCTCGGTGTGGTCGGGACAGGCCGGGTAGCCTGGAGCGGGCCGGATGCCGCGATATTTTTCGGCGACGAGCTCGTTGCTGTCGAGCTTTTCATCTGCCGCGTAGCCCCAGAACTCCCGTCGGACTCGCTCATGCAGGCGTTCGGCGAGGGCCTCCGCCAGTCTGTCGGCGAGGGACTTGAGCATGATCGCCCCGTAATCGTCGTGGCGCGCCTCGAATTCGGCGATCCGCGCCTCGATACCCCCACCTGCAGTAACGGCGAATGCGCCGACGTAATCGGGGACTCCCAGGGCTTTCGGCGCAACAAAGTCCGCGAGACACAGATTGGGTCTCCCCGCCGGCTTGTGGTTCTGCTGCCGCAGGTTGTGCCAGGTCATGAGCACATCGAGCCGCCGCTCGTCAGCGTAAAGCTCGATGTCGTCGTCGTTCACCTGCGCCGCATGGAACAGGCCGAAGACGGCATTGGCCGTGATCCATTTCTCCTTCACAATCTGACTGAGCTCCTGTTGCGCATCGGCGAACAGTTTGCGCGCCGCCTCGCCGACCACCGGATCCTGAAGGATCTTCGGATACGCGCCCGACAACTCCCAGGTTTGAAAGAACGGCGTCCAATCGATGTAAGGCACCAGTTCGGCGAGCGGGTAATCGCGCAGCACGGTGAGGCCGAGCTTACGCGGCACGGGCGGACGATACGTATCCCAATCAGTCTTCAGCCCGCGCCTGCGCGCTTCGCCAATCGGGTGCAGCGGCCCTGGCCCTGTCTTCTCCCGATGCTGGACGCGAATGCGCTCGTAATCGGCGCGTACATCGGCCACGAACGGCTCGCGTTGCTCCGACGACAGCAGGCTGCTTACCACCGTAACGCTGCGAGAGGCGTCCGGAACGTACACCACCGGCCCCGAGTAGTGCGGCGCGATCTTCACCGCGGTGTGGGCACGGGAGGTCGTTGCTCCACCTATCAGAAGCGGCACGCTGAAGCCTTCGCGCTGCATCTCGCGCGCCACGTGTGCCATCTCCTCGAGCGACGGCGTAATCAGGCCGGAAAGACCGATCGCGTCCGCGTGCTCTCGCCGCGCCGTCTCGAGAATCTTCTGCGCCGGCACCATTACGCCGAGATTGACCACGTCGTAGTTGTTGCATTGAAGCACAACCGCAACGATGTTCTTGCCGATGTCGTGCACGTCCCCTTTGACCGTCGCAATCACGATCTTGCCCTTGGCACGCCCCGCGTCGCCGCTCCTTTCCTTCTCCGCCTCGATGAATGGAATCAGGTGCGCCACCGCAAGCTTCATGACGCGCGCGGACTTCACGACTTGTGGCAGGAACATCTTGCCGGCGCCGAACAGGTCGCCCACGACGTTCATGCCGTCCATCAGCGGGCCTTCGATCACCTCGATCGGGTGCGCGAACTTCAGGCGTGCCTCCTCCGTGTCCTCGACCACGTACGTCGCGATGCCGCTTACCAGCGCGTGCGCGAGCCGCTGCTCGACACTGCCCATGCGCCAGGCCTCGTCTTTGACGTGCTCCTTGGCGCCGGTCTTGACCGAGTTGGCGAACTCGATCATGCGCTCAGTCGCGTCTTCGCGACGGTCGAAAATGACGTCTTCGACGTGCTCGAGAAGCTGCGGCTCGATTTCCTCGTACACCCCGAGCTGCCCGGCATTCACGATTCCCATCGACATGCCCGCGCGTACCGCGTGATACAGGAATGCGGTGTGCATTGCCTCGCGCACCGCATCATTGCCCCGGAACGAGAACGACAGGTTTGAGACGCCCCCGGAGACCTTGGCACAGTGAAGGTTTTTGCGGATCCAGGCGACCGCTTCGAGGTAATCGATGCCGTAGCGGGCATGTTCCTCCAGTCCGGTCGCGATGGCGAAGATGTTCGGGTCGAAGATGATGTCTTCGGGCGGGAAGTCGGCCTCACGCGTGAGCAGGTCGTAGCAACGCCGGCAGATCGCCTTGCGGCGCTCGAGCGTGTCCGCTTGGCCGTTCTCGTCGAATGCCATCACGACCGCGGCGGCGCCGTACTTGCGGACAAGGCGGGCCTGGCGCAGGAACTCCGCCTCGCCCTCCTTCAGGCTTATTGAGTTGACGACGCCCTTGCCTTGCACGCATTTCAACCCGGCTTCGATCACGCTCCACTTGGAGGAATCGATCATTATCGGCACGCGCGCAATGTCCGGCTCGGAGGCGATGAGGCTGAGAAACGTCGTCATCGCCCTCTCGGAATCGAGCATCGCCTCGTCCATGTTGACGTCGATCATCTGCGCCCCATTCTCGACCTGCTGCCGCGCGACGGAGAGTGCCGCGGCGTAGTCCCCCGCCAGAACGAGGCGGGCGAATGCCTTTGAGCCCGTAACGTTGGTGCGTTCGCCGACGTTCACAAACAGGGAGTCGTCGCCTACGTTGAGCGGCTCGAGGCCGGCAAGGCGCAGCTTCTTCGGCAGCGCAGGGATGACTCGCGGCGCCACGCCGCGCAGCGCCTCCGCGATCGCCTCGATGTGCGCTGGGGAGGTTCCGCAGCAACCGCCGGCAATGTTCAGCCAGCCGCTCCTGGCCCACTCTCCCATCTGACGCGCCATCGATTCGGGAGTGTCGTCGTATTCGCCGAATGCGTTTGGCAGACCGGCGTTCGGATGGCAGGAAACGTAGGCTTCGGCGACGCCGGAGAGTTCTTCCACGTAGGCTCGCAGCTCCTTCGCACCCAGCGCGCAATTCAATCCCACCGCAAGCGGTTGCAGGTGGCTCACCGAGTTGTAGAACGCTTCGGTGGTCTGCCCCGACAGAGTGCGCCCGGAAGCGTCCGTAATGGTTCCCGAGACGATCACCGGCAGCCGCGTACCGCGCGTTTCGAAACCGGACTCGATCGCAAATAGCGCTGCCTTCGCGTTTAGCGTGTCGAACACCGTCTCCACCAGGATCAAATCGACGCCGCCGTCCATGAGGGCGTTCAGCGCCTCGCTGTAGGCGCCCACCAGCTGGTCGAAGGAGATGTTGCGGAATCCCGGGTCGTTCACGTCGGGCGAGAGCGAAGCCGTCTTGCTGGTCGGCCCCAGAACGCCTGCGACGAAACGCGGTCGCGAGGGGTCCTTCGCCTCCCATTCGGCCGCCGCGCTGCGCGCGAGTGAGGCAGCGGCGAAATTGATCTCCCGGACCAGGGACTCCATCCCGTAATCCGCCATGGATACCGAGGTCGAATTGAATGTGTTCGTTTCTATGATGTCCGCACCTGCGGCGAGATAATCGCAATGGATCCGCCGGATCAGATCCGGCTGCGTCAGGCTCAACAGGTCGTTATTGCCGCGGACTTCGCGCGGCCAGGCGAGAAAGCGCGGTCCGCGGTATTGCGCTTCGGACAGCTTTTCGCGCTGGATCATCGTGCCCATCGCGCCGTCGAGCAGCAGGATACGCGTGGCAAGAAGAGACTCGATTTTTGCGGCGTGGGAAGGCTGGTTCATGTCCTGTCCGGAAAAACAAAAAGCCCGTTCAGCTTTCGCAGGAAACGGGCCTTCGGCGTCGGGGCGGCACGCGTCTCTTTAGCGGCATTTCTTTGTCGTCGCCGTTCGGCGATTCGGCGCCCGCAAGCTGAACATCAAATCGGCGCCGGATCGTAGTCTGCCTGCCGAACCCCTGATCTGTCAACCACTTGCAAGTGCGGGCGTATAATTCCGATCTCAAGAAAGCGAGCGCGGCCATGCAGCACCTCGAACCCAAGCAGGCCTATGAGTTCCTCCATCAGAACTCCGATGCGCTATTCATCGATTGCCGCAGCGAGATGGAGTACCTGTTCGTTGGGCATCCCGTCGGAGCGCTGCACGTGGCCTGGAACGACGGCCCCGACTGGGAAGTCAATCCGCATTTCGCGGGTCAAGTGAAGAAGCTCGCCGGCACCAATCACACGAGGCGCCCGATCCTGCTCATTTGCCGCAGCGGAAACCGCTCGCAGGAAGCCGGTGAGGCGCTCGAGCGCGCAGGGTTCACCAAGATCTACAACGTCTTGCACGGGTTCGAAGGCGAGCTCGACGATCGGCACCGGCGCAACACGACCGCCGGCTGGCGCTTCGAAGGTCTGCCGTGGGAGCAATGTTGATCTCGTGAACACGATCGAAGCCGAGTTCGAGTCAATCGAAGGCAAGTTCGCCTGCGAAGTCCACTGGGGCGATTGCGATCCCGCAGGCATCATCTTCTATCCGACCTATTTCCGCTGGTTCGACGCCGCGACCTGGAACTTCTTCGCCCAGGTGGGCTATGACGTGAAGCGCATGCGCGCCGAGGATCTGGCAATGCCGCTGGTTGCGGCGAATTGCGAGTTCCGAGCGTCGCCGGTGCACGGCGATCGCTGTGAAGTGCTGTCGCGAGTGCTGCGCTGGGGCGGCAAGTCGTTCGTGCTATTGCATCGCGTGATGCGCGACGACGGCACGCTGCTTGCCGAGGGGTCCGAAACCCGAGTCTGGACGCGTCGGGTCGGTGGTCCCGGGGGACCGATGAAGGGTCAGCCGATCGGCGATGAGCTGAAAATGCTGTTTCGCGCCCGCCAGTAGAGATCGGCCGTGAGCGACCACAAACCGCTCGATCCTGGTCCGCCGAATGCAGCGATTCAGAGCGCTTGCGTCGACGCACTGGTGGGGGCGAACCTGCTCGCACTAGGAGTAGTACGAAGCGACATATTGTTGCACGCGAGCCCGGCGCTCATCCGCATGTTCGGGTTGGAAGAGGGCACGATGCCGACATCCTTCTGGGCTCTGATCGACGAGCGGGACCGCGACCTGGTTGCACAAGCGCTTTCCTCGCCTGACGAGGTGGCGCTCGGGCTGCGGGCGCTGCGCGGCGACGGCGGCCGGTTCGACGTCGAACTGTCGGCCACGCGCGTGACGCTGCCGGACGGACCCGCGACCGTCGTCGCGTTGTTCGACATTACCGGACACGGGCAGCGCCGCGCCGCGCCGCCCCCTCCGGTCGTCGCTCGGCCTGCGCGCGTGCAGTGGGGGCCCCGCTACGAAGTCGGGATCGAAGTGATTGACGGGCAGCACCGGCACCTGCTCGAGCTCATCAACCGCCTGCAGGACGCGCTGAGCGCGGGCGGCGACCTCGATAAGCTGGTCGAGTCGCTCAGGGAGCTGGTCCGCTATACCGAGCACCATTTCGCCACCGAGGAGCGACTGATGGACGAAGTGGGCGCAAGCGCGGAGCGCCACCGTGGCGAGCATCGGCGCCTGCTTGAGGCGCTAATGCGCTTTACGGTCAAGCTGGACAGCAGAAGCGTAAGTGAAAGCTCACATTTCTTGCAGGACTGGCTTTTTAGGCACATCGACGAGGTGGACCGGCCGTTCGGTGCACTGCTGCGTAGCCGGGGTCAGCAGTGAAGCCCGGTAGCCGTGCATTCGACGTGCTTGACCAAGCATATTGAATGAATGATCATTCAATAGTTATCCCAAGGGAAATCCCATGCGAGTCGACGCAAAGACAGCGATCATCACAGGGGCAGCGTCCGGCATCGGTCGGGCAACGGCGGAGGCGCTCGCCGCAGCCGGCGCACACGTGGTACTGGGCGACATTGCCGAGGACAAAGGCAACGAAGCCGCCGAGGCGATCCGCGCCAGCGGGGCCGGCGCGGACTTCGTTCGGCTCGACGTCACCGACCTCGCCTCCATCGAGGCTTTCCGCGCCGCCATCGCCGCGCGCGGCAAGCAGGTCGATATCGTGATCAACGTGGCGGGATGGGGCAAGATCGAACCGTTCGTAAAGAACTCGCCTGATTTCTGGCGCAAGGTTGTCGATCTGAACCTGCTTGGCCCGATCGCCGTGACGCGCGCTTTCCTCGACCCGATGATCGAGCGCAAAGCCGGCAAAATCGTAATTGTTTCAAGCGATGCGGGGCGTGTCGGTAGCCTCGGTGAAAGCGTGTATGCCGGCGCCAAGGGCGGCGCAATTGCGTTCACCAAGTCGCTGGCGCGCGAAATGGCGCGCTTCAGCATCAATGTCAACTGCGTCTGCCCCGGTCCGACCGACACGCCGCTGCTCGCCGCCGTGCCCGAGCGGCATCGCGAGGCATTCGTGCGCGTGACTCCGATGCAGCGCCTTGCCAAACCGACCGAGATCGCCGATGCGGTGCTGTTCTTCGCCAGCTCGCGCGCAGATTTCATCACCGGCCAGGTGCTATCGGTAAGCGGCGGCTTGACCATGGTCGGATGACGACTCACACCCTCAACCGCAAGAGGCCAACATGTACAAACTCAAAGCCGCCGACTGGCGTCCACAGCACTTCAAGTGGCAGGTTACGGACCGCGTCGCCACCATCACCCTCAACCGGCCAGAGCGCAAGAACCCACTTACTTTCGAGAGCTACGCCGAGTTGAGGGACACGTTTCACAGGCTCCAATATGCGGACGACGTACGCGCCGTGGTATTTACGGGAGAGGGGGGAAATTTCTGCTCTGGCGGCGACGTTCACGACATCATCGGGCCGCTGGTCAAGATGGACATGCCGGGCCTGATGAACTTCACCCGCATGACCGGAAACCTGGTCAAGGAGATGCGTACCTGTCCACAGCCGGTCATCGCGGCAGTCGATGGCATTTGCGCCGGCGCGGGGGCGATTATCACCATGGCGAGCGACCTGCGTTACAGCACACCGGAGTCCAAGACCGCCTTTCTGTTCGTGCGGGTCGGGCTCGCCGGTTGCGACATGGGTGCCTGCGCGATCCTGCCGCGGATCATCGGCCAGGGGCGCGCCGCCGAATTGCTCTACACGGGCCGCAGCATGAGTGCCGAGGAAGGCCTCGCATGGGGCTATTACAATGGCATCGTTCCGAGCGCCAAGTTGCTCGAGAGAGCGCAAGAAATGGCGCGCTCGCTCGCCCATGGACCGGCGTTCGCGCACTCAATGACAAAGAAGTGTCTGCACCAGGAATGGAGCCTGTCGATCGAGCAGGCGCTGGAGACCGAAGCAGAAGCGCAGGCAATTTGCATGCAAACTGGCGACTTCGAGCGCGCCTACAACGCCTTCGTCAATAAGCAGAAGCCGCAATTCGAAGGCAACTGATGCCCCGCGCAAGCGCGGCCCGCAGGCATGCCCGCCCGACGGGCGCGCGCGCCCCTGCAGCCGAAGCCGGCGCCCCGGGCCACGTCGAGAGCCTGGTATCCGACCCGCGGCTGGTCGAGGAGCGGCGCGGCCAGGTCGTTCGTGCGGCGGTGAAGCTCTTTTCCGCGCAGGGGTACTACACCACGACCATTCAGCAGATCGCGCGCGAGGCGGGAATTAGCACGGGCCTGGTGTACCAATATTTCCGCGACAAGGACGATGTGCTGCTACTCGCGCTGATGTTGGTGCTTGATAGCTACGAACACGAGATCCCTCGTCAGCTCGAGGGTGTCGAACATCCGGTCGAGCGGCTTTGCCAGGCGATCCGGACCTACTGCACGATCGTCGATCGCTGGCGCGACGCGACGCTGCTGACCTACCGCTCGACAAAGTCCCTGCGTGCCGAGCGGCGCACCCTCATCATGGAGGGAGAAACCCGCACCAACCGGATCCTTGAGGGCTGCATCAGAGCCTGTGTCGAGGCCGGCCACATGCATCCGGTGAACGAGCAGCTTCTTGCCTACTCCCACGTAATGTTCTGCCACGCCTGGGCGCTCAAGCACTGGGCCCTTGGCAAGCGCTATTCGCTCGATCAATACGTGCGCGAAGGGTTGCGGCTACTGGTGGAGCCCTTCCTGACCGACAAGGGCCGCGCCCAGGACGCGATCGACTCCTAACGCAGCATCACTCTGCGTCCGGCTGCCTCGAAGGCTGAGCGCGCTGGAAGGCGTCGAGCCTCATGCATTCGCCAAACACGCGCAGCACGGTCGGAGCATGCGCCAAGTCGCAGTTGTAGCGCTGAGCGTTGAAAACCTGAGGCACCAAGCAACAGTCGGCAAGGGTCGGCGCGTCACCGTGGCAGAACCGACCCGTTCCGTCACCGCGCGTCAAATCGGCTTCGAGCTTCGCCATGCCGTCGTGAATCCAGTGCTTGTACCACTTGTTCTTGTCGTCCTCGCTGTGGCCGAGCTCGTGGACCAAGTACTGCAGGGCGCGCAGGTTGTTCAGCGGATGGATCTCGCACGCGACCAGCAGCGCGAGCGACCTCACCCGCGCGCGACCGAGGGGATCATTGGGCAGTAGCGGCGGGCTTGGGTGCATCTCTTCCAGGTATTCAATGATGGCGAGAGACTGCGTAAGCAAGCTCCCATCGTCCACAAGCGCGGGCACCAGCGCCTGCGGGTTGAGTGCGGAGTACTCGAGCCGCCTGTGTTCGCCGCGCACCAGATTCACGAACTGCGGCTCGTAGGCCAGATTCTTCAAATTCAGCGCGATTCGTACTCTGAACGCTG
The DNA here is from genome assembly GCA_049582045.1 of Burkholderiales bacterium. Taxonomy (GTDB): domain Bacteria; phylum Pseudomonadota; class Gammaproteobacteria; order Burkholderiales; family SG8-39; genus DAHVFK01. The sequence continues at coordinate 4,233 of JBAUTD010000103.1, read as the reverse complement.
CCGAACTGCGAAAATAGGTATAAAGCTTCACAACGCGGGGACAATCTTCACCTTGAGTTCCCCCACTCCATCGACCCGTGCCTCGAGTTCGTCTCCGGGCTTTACCGGTCCGACGCCCGCCGGGGTCCCGGAGAATATGAGGTCGCCCGGCTCGAGCGTGTAGTACTCGGAAAGGTAGGCGATCTGCTCTGGCACCGACCAGATCATGTCCGATAGGTCGGCCTTCTGGCGTTCCTTGCCGTTGACCACAAGTACGATCGCGCCCTTCGAGGGGTGTCCGATCCTGGAGGCAGGCGCCAGTGCGCCGCAGGGTGCCGCCTCGTCGAAGTCCTTGCCGAAATCCCATGGCCGACCGTGGTCCTTGCCCCATTGCTGCAGGTCGCGGCGCGTCATGTCGAGGCCCACGCCGTAGCCGAAGACGTGCTCGTTTGCCTTGCCGGCATCGATACGGCGCCCTCCCTTGCCGATCGCAACCACCATCTCGGTCTCGTAATGGTAATTGGCCGTCTTGGGCGGATAGTGCACGTCGCTGCCCCGCGCAACGAGCGAATGCGCCGACTTGATGAAAAAGAACGGTGCCTCGCGGCCATCGCCGCCCATCTCCTTTTGATGCTCAACGTAGTTGCGGCCAACGCAGAAGATGCGGCGTACCGGAAAGCTGTCGTTTGAGCCAGAAACCGGGAGCGAGGGGGGGGTCCAAAGCGGAATTGCGTAGGCCATGCGGTCCTCTAAGTGGCGGGTGGCGTTCAGGAGAAGGAGCGAATTCTATTCCCTGCGGCCGAATTCGCGCTGCAGGATTTCACGCAGCTTGAAGCGTTGCACCTTCCCGGTGGCGGTTCGGGGCAGGGTTTCCACGGTTCGGATCCACTTGGGGCGTTTGTGGCGGGGCAGTTTCGCCTCGCACGCTCTCGCTGCCGCGTCTATCGCCTCCCGAGGATCGCCGTCCGTGGCGAGGAACAGCGCAAGCCGCTCGAACCCGTCCGAATCGGCCAAAGGCACGCACACTGCCTCGGTGATCGCATTCTCGCCCAGGACGGCTTCTTCAAGCTCGCTCGGCTTGACCCACTGGCCCGCGACTTTGACAAGCTCATCAGAGCGACCCTGATGCGAATAGAACCCGTCGGCGTCCTGCACGAACACGTCCTTGGTGCAGAACCATCCGTCCAGGAACTGCTCTCGCGTCTGCTCCTTGCGGTTTGCGTAGCCTAGGGCAAGCGCGGGATGATGCAGCCAAAGCACGCCGGGCTCACCGATTTTTGCCGGGTGACCTTCGAGCGCCACGAGTCTGGTCCGAACTCCGGCGAGCGGTTTTCCCGTACGTTTGCCGTTAGATGTGCCGGGCGGCGTAACGATGGCGACGCAGAACGTCTCCGACATGCCATAGACAGAAAGAATTTCGCCGCCTACCGCGTGCCGCCAGTGTTCGACGATGGACTCGGGAAGACGTTCGCCGGCAGCAAAGAAGTAGCGCACCGATCGGAAAGGCGCGAGCGCCCGTTCGCCGAGCGCTAGCAGGCGGCGATAGAACGACGGAACGCTGAAGAATCCGCTCGGCCGATGCTCCGCAACCAGCGCACATACCTGCTCGACATCGGACCAGTCTGCGCACAACACGGAAGTCGCGCCGATCGAAAGCGGGCCAAGCAGACCGTTCTCGAGCCCATATGCGAAGAACAGGCGCGAAGTCACGATTACCTTTTCGCTGGGCGCTAGGGCGATGGTCTCACGCAGCGTCTGGCCTGCAGGAATGACATCCTTGTGCGTGTGGATGATGCCTTTCGGCCGGCCCGTGGTGCCTGACGAATACAGCCAGAATGCTGCATCCTCCGGTTTGGCCGCAAACGCCTCTAGTGCCGGGGCGGCGTCGGCAGTAGTCTCGCCCCAGGACGGGAGGTCGCTTGGCGCGCTGCCGGCGATCACGACGCGCTGCTCGCGTGCAAGGGCCTGGACCAGACGCGGCAAGCGCGCGGCAAGCACGTCTTCCACGATTGCGAGCCGCGCGCCACTGTCGGAGCGCACGAATCGGTAGTCCTCCTCGTCGAGCTGGCTGTTGAGAGCGATCGCAACGGCGCCGCGCCACAGGCAGCCGAGCCACGCGGCGGCAAGATCCGGCGTGTCGCGCATGAGCAGCATGATGCGGTCTCCAGGCTCGACTCCGAGCTCTGCGAGCGCGCCGGACACGCGCCGCACGCGCGCCGCGAGTTCCGCATACGTTATCTGTTCGCCACCGCAGATCAGGGCCACGCGCTCGCCGTGGCGCGCCAGCGCCGCGGCCCCGAGCAGATAATCGGCTCCGTTCATGATCGGGTAGCGTACTCCGCCGCAGCGCGGGTCGAGAAGACCGGGAATTGTCCCATCTTAGAAAAAATTGCGAACGAGCCTTCCTTTCCTTAGGATGCTATTGCGCCTTCATTTAGCAGTCAAACTGTTTGGGGATTCAACTAATTAAGGCAATCGCCAATGAAACGGGCTGAACCGAAGGCGTTGCGTCCGGGCGTATTGCCGCGATTGATCGGGTATCGGCTGCGCCTGGCCCAGCAGGCGGTGTTCAGGGATTTTGCCGACAGCGTGCAGGGACTGTCACCTGGCCGTCTGGGCATACTGTTGCTGATCGACGCCAATCCCGGGCTGACCCAGAGCCGACTTGCAGAGGCGGTCCGCCGCGACCGCTCAACGATGGTTGCGGTGTTGGACGAGCTGGAAACTCGCGGCTTGATCGCGCGCCGAAGGGGTGAAGACCGGCGCACCAACGGATTGTGGCTGACACGCTCCGGACGTAGCTTCCTTGCGGGCGCCATGCGGCGCGTCCAGGCGCACGAACGGCGCGTCGCCGCCCGCCTTACGGCGAATGAGCGGCGGCAGCTCTTTGCTCTGCTCGAGAAGCTGAATCCATAAAAAACGGGCCCGATCCGGGCCCGTCTTTCCTGGAGCTCGCCCGCTACGCCGCCGGTTGGGAGCGGCGACGTAGCGGGTCCGATCAGACTACCTGTTCTCCGTGTTGGGTAATGTCGAGACCTTCGCGCTCTTGCTCTTCTGTTACGCGCAAGCCGATGGTCATGTCGATCAACTTGAGAATGATCAACGTGACGATGGCATCGTAGGCCGCAACACCCGCTACGGCGACGATCTGCGTCCATACCTGCCCGCCGTTTCCTTCGAGCATCCCCGCAGTGCCGCCGATCGCCTTGACCGCGAACACGCCGGTGAGAATCGCCCCGACTGTCCCGCCGATGCCATGCACGCCAAAAGCGTCCAGCGAGTCGTCATAGCCAAGCATGTTCTTCATGTATGTCGCGGTCCAGAAACAGATGACTCCTCCGGCGATTCCGATAATGAACGCCCCCATGGGATCGACGAAACCCGATGCCGGGGTGATAGCGACTAGGCCCGCTACTGCGCCAGAGCACATACCCAGCAGGCTGGGCTTGCCCTTCGCCATCCACTCGGCAAACATCCAGGCAAGTGCTGCAGTGGCGGTGGCAATCTGCGTCACCGTCATTGCCATTCCGGCGCGGCCGCCAGCGCTGACCGCCGATCCGGCGTTGAAGCCGAACCAGCCGACCCATAGAAGGGAGGCCCCGATCATCGTCAACACCAGGTTGTGCGGTGCCATGACCTCTTTGCCATAGCCGAGCCGCTTTCCGAGCACCAGTGCACAAACCAGACCCGCTACGCCCGCGTTGATGTGCACCACCGTGCCACCAGCGAAGTCGAGCGCGCCCATCTTGGCGAGCCAGCCATTTCCGGTCCATACCCAGTGAGCGATGGGCGAGTACACAAAGACCAGCCACAGCCCCATGAACCACAGCAGCGCGGAAAACTTCATCCGATCGGCGAATGCACCCGCGATCAGCGCCGGAGTGATGATGGCGAAGGTCATTTGGAAGCTCATGAACACCGACTCGGGCACCGCACCCGAGAGGCCGCTCACGGTCGTTTTGCCCATCCCGTGCAGGAACATTCGCGACAAGTCCCCGACGAACGACCCGCCGTCGGTAAACGCGAGCGTGTACCCGATCATGAACCAAAGTACCGTGACCAGACAGGTGACGACGAAGCTCTGCGCCAGAGTGGCCAGCACGTTCTTCTTTCGCACCATGCCGCCGTAGAACAGCCCGAGGCCCGGGATCGTCATCATCAGCACAAGCGCCATGGAGGTCATCATCCACGCCGTGTCGCCCGAGTTGATGCTGGGGTCCGCATCCGCCGACACCGCCTCTTTGGGTGCAGGCG
>JBAUTD010000102.1:0-1658 GCA_049582045.1 Burkholderiales bacterium | reverse complement strand
ATCGCGCGCTTGGCGTCGAGCTCGCCCGCTTCGCGCGCTCCGCCGATGACGTGCGGCGCGTCGATCGCGCGCCGCGACACCTGACCCGCGCACAGGATCACGGTGTCGGCCGGCACGATCTGCTCCTTGCCGTCGAGCGCGATGTGCAGGCCCTGGTCGTCGATCCTGCGGTACTCGACCCCTTTGAGCATCTTCACCCCGTTTCGCGCCAGCTCGGCGCGGTGCACCCAGCCTGTGGTCTTGCCCAGCGTGTCGCCGAACGGCGTGCTCGAGCGCTTCAGCATCGTGATGCGGTGAGCGGGTATTTCTTTCTCCATTTCGATCAACCGGCCGGCGGGCGAGATGCCCCAGTGCGAGCTGAACGCCTGCGGGTCGAGCGTGGCGCGGCTCGCGCGCTCGAGCAGGTAGAGCGCGACGTCGAAGCCGATTCCGCCCATGCCGACGATCGCGACCTTCTCGCCCACCGCGGCGCGTCCCGCGAGCACGTCGGCGTAGCCGACCACGCTCGGGTGCTCCAGGCCGGGAATCTCGGGCCGGCGCGGATCCACGCCGGTCGCGAGCACCACTTCATCATAGTGTTGCAGCTCTTTCGATGTCGGCGAGTGATTCAGTCGCAGCGTCACCCCGGCGCGCCGCAGGCGCTCGGCGAAGTAGGCCACCGACTCGGCGAATTCCTGCTTGCCGGGGATCTTCTTCGCCAGGTTGAACTGGCCGCCGAGCTCGGCGTCTTTCTCGTACAGCGTCACGTCGTGGCCGCGCTCGGCGGCGATCGCCGCGCACGACAGCCCGGCGGGGCCGCCGCCGATCACGGCGATTTTTTTCTTGTCTTGAGTCTTTTCATAGGTCAATTTCGTTTCTCGCCCGGCGCGGGGGTTGACGAGGCAGGACGCGAAGCGGCCGTCGAAGATGTGATCGAGGCAGGCCTGGTTGCAGGCGATGCAGATGTTGATCCCGGCGCGGTCGCCCGCTTTCGCCTTGTTCGCGAACTCGGCGTCGGCAAGCAGCGCGCGCGCGAGCGAGACCATGTCCGCGTCGCCGCGCGCGAGGATCTCCTCGCCCACCTCGGGCGCGTTGATCCGGTTCGAGGCGATCACCGGGATCGCGACCGCGTCCTTCAGGCGCCGCGTCGCCCAGGCGAAGCCGCCGCGCGGCACCGCCTGCGAGATCGTCGGGATGCGCGCCTCGTGCCAGCCGATCCCGGTGTTGAGCAGCGACGCGCCGGCGGCCTCGACCCCCTTCGCGACCTGCACGATCTCCTCGCCCGTGAGGCCGCCCTCGACCAGCTCGAGCGCCGAGATGCGGTAGATGACGATGAAATCGGCCCCGACCGCGGCGCGCGTGCGGCGCACCGCCTCGAGCGCGAAGCGCATGCGGTTGGCGAGGCTGCCGCCCCAGTCGTCGGCGCGCTGATTCGTGCGCAGAGCGAGGAACTGCGTGATCAGATAGCCCTCCGAGCCCATCACCTCGACGCCGTCGTAGCCGGCCTCGCGCGCGAGCGCGGCGGCTGCGCCGAACGCATCGAGCGTGCGCTCGATCTCGGCCGCGCTCATCTCGCGCGGCACGATCGGATTGATCGGCGATTTCAGCGCCGAAGGCGCGACGATCCCCGGGTGCTTGCCGTAGCGCCCGGCGTGCAGCACCTGCAGGCAGATGCGCCC
>JBAUTD010000101.1:0-4755 GCA_049582045.1 Burkholderiales bacterium | reverse complement strand
ACCTCGAGCGGCGGCGCGTCGCGCGCGCGGGCGCCGAAGTGCACCTCACCCCGATCGAGTTCCGCCTGCTCGCCTGCCTGGCGCAGCATCTCGGCATGGTGGTGACGCACCGCCAGCTGCTGCGCGAGGTCTGGGGGCCCGCGCACGCGGAGCGCACCCACTACCTGCGCATCTACGTCAAGCAGCTGCGCGACAAGCTCGAGGCGGATCCGGTGCAGCCGAAGTACCTGCTCACCGACACCGGGGTCGGCTACCGCCTGCTCTGCGACGATCTCTAGCCCCGCTCGGGGCTAGATGATCAGCGCGGCGATCAGGAGCACGGTCCCGACCGCGAACAGCAGGATGCCGTCGCCCAGGGGGCCGATGAGCTGGGTGCCGAGCCGCAGCAGCCAGTCGAGGTAGGCGGTGTGCAGGCCGCCCGGGTCGAGGAAGGCGATGAAGCTCTCGAGATAGAACGCGAGCGCGACGCCGCCCAGGAACAGGCGCACCCGGTTCATCGACCGCTGCCTGGCGCGCACCGGATCCAGAGGCTCGTCCTTGCGCAGAATCGAGAAGCGGGGCGGCCAGGAGTTCACGGTTTGAGCTTGGAGTAGGTTTCGCTCGCGGCGATGATGACATGCTTTTCCAGGGCGCGCTCGCGGTGCGCGTTGGCGCGCGCGTATTCGGGCGAGGCCATCATGTCGAGGAAGGCCGCGCGCGAGGGGTAGCGCACCAGCACCACGTAGTCCCAGCGGTTCTCCTGCGGCGCGCCGAACGCCACGCCCTCGGCGTCGCCCGCCCACAGCACCGTGCCGCCGCGCTGCTTGATGAGCGGCATGGTGAGCTCGCTGTAGCGCTTGTACTCGGCGCGGTCGCGGTAGCGCACGAGATTCACCATCACCACCGGCCCCTCGTCGGGCAGGCTGCCGATCAGCTCGGCGTTGATTTCCTTCGGCCCGCCGCTCATCGTCGACTCAGGCCCATACCGGGTAGCCCTTCGCCTCGCGCGCGTAGCCGCCGAACAGGTCCATCACCCGCTCGCGCCAGGCGTAGACCGGGTCGTCGGGCTCGAGCAGACGGATCGGCGAGACCGCCGCGCAGCGCCGAGAGCGCGCCGTTGCGGTCCGCGGCGTATTGCTCCAGCGTGGCGCCGAAGCGCTTCTCGCGCGAGGCGCGGAAATAGGCGCGGTCCCTGTCGTGCAGCAGGTTGTAGAGATCCAGCACGACCGCCTTCAGGATCGGCGGGTGGAGGTTGCGCTCGACCCAGTGCTTGGCGAAATAGGTCAGCGTGCGCGCCTCGTCGCCGCCCATCAGCAGCGGCCGGTCGGGATAGGCCTCGTCGAGGTATTCGGCGATCGCCCAGCTGTCGTAGAGCGCGCGCTCGCCGTCGGCGATCACCGGCACCCGCTCCTGGCCGGAGAACGCGATCGCCTCCTTCTCGCTGAAGCGCCACGGAATCTCCTCGGCCTCGATGCCCTTGTGCCGCAGCGCCATCTTGACGCGCCAGCAGTACGGCGAGAAGCGCCGGTCGTCCTCGGCGGCGGCGAGGTCCCACAGCCTGATCGTCACGCCCGCCCCATCGTCAGTGCTCGTACATCCCGGCGCGCGCCTTGCCGCGGAACACGCGGTAGGAGAACGCGGTGTAGGCGGCGATCAGGGGCACCACCACCACCGCGCCGTAGAGCATGAAGCGAAGCGCCGAGGGGTCCGCCGCCGCCTGCCAGATCGTGATGCGGTCGATCACCAGGTAGGGGAACAGGCTGTAGGCGAGCCCCGCGAAGGCGAGCGCGAAGATCGCCACCGTGCCGGCGAAGGGCTTCCAGTCGGAGCGCCCGAGGCTCCTCCAGACCCAGATGCCGCTGGCGATGGTGGCGAGCGGCAGCACCATCAGGCCGAGCGTGCGCGGGAAGTCGAACCACTTCAGGCGCACCGTCTCGCTCGCCAGGGGCGTCGCGAGGCTCACCAGCGCGACGCCGAGCGCGACCCAGGCCAGGCCCCAGCGCGCCCAGCCGATCGCCTTTCGCTGCAGCGCGCCCTCGGTGCGCAGGATGAGCCAGGTCGCCCCGAGCAGCATGTAGCCGCCGCACAGCCCGCCCGCGACCACGAGCGAGAAGAGCCAAAATCCGAAGCCGCTCTCGTAGCCGGTGATCGTGCGCCCGAGCATGAAGCCTTGCGCGAGCGAGGTGAGGAAGGAGCCGAACCAGAACAGCCAGTTCCACAGCTCGCGGTGCCAGCCGAGCGCCTTGACGCGGAACTCGAACGCCACCCCGCGCAGCATCAGGCCGATCAGCATTGCCGCCACCGGCAGGTACAGCGCGCCCAGGATCACCCCGTGCGCGAGCGGAAACGCGACCAGCAGCAACCCGATGCCGAGCACCAGCCAGGTCTCGTTCGCGTCCCAGAACGGGCCGATCGAGGCCACCATGAGCGATTGCTCCTCGGCGCTCGCCGCGGGCATCAGCATGCCCACGCCGAGGTCGTAGCCGTCGAGCACCACGTAGGCGAGGATCGCCAGTCCCATCAGCGCGGTGAACACCAGCGGCAGGTCGACGCTCATGAGGATCCTCCGTCGCCTTCACCCGCGAGGTGGGTGAGCACCACGATGTAGGCGAGCAGCATCAGCGCATAGGTGATGACGTAGCCGGTGAGGCTCGCGCCGAGCTGGGCGCCCGAGATCGCGCCCACCGCGTCCTCGGTGCGCAGGATCCCGCTCACGAGCCAGGGCTGGCGCCCCATCTCGGTCACGATCCAGCCCGCGAGCGTGGCGCCCCAGCCGACGAAGGTCGCGCCGGCGAAGGTCCACAGCAGCCAGCGCGGCGCGGCGCGCGCGCGGCGCGTCATCCAGGCGCCCAGCCAGGCGAGCGCGAGCATCGCGAATCCGAGGCCCACCATGATGCGAAAGGCGAAGAACACCGGCGCCACCGGCGGGATGTCGTCGCCGAACGCGTCCAGGCCCTCGACGCCGCCGTTGGGGTCGTGGGTCAGGATCAGGCTCGCGCCTTTCGGGATCGAGATCGCGTAGTCGTTGTGGCGCGTCGCCTGGTTCGGGATCGCGAACAGCTCGAGCGGCAGGCCGCGCCCGCCCTTCCAGATTCCCTCGATCGCGGCGATCTTCTCGGGCTGGTATTCGAGCGTGTTCAGGCCGTGCTGGTCGCCGGCGACGATCTGCAGCGGCGCGAGCACCGCCGCGATCACGATCCCGGTGCGCAGCGTGCGCGCGGCCGCGCCGTCCGAGGGCGCCTTGAGCAGGCGCCAGGCCGAAAGCCCCGCGACCACGAACGAAGCGGTGAGGCCCGAAGCGAGCGTCATGTGCACGAAGCGGTCGGGAAACGACGGGTTGAAGATCACCTGGAGCCAGTCGCCGGCGATCAGTTTGCCCTGCATGTTCCACGCCCAGCCGGCGGGAGTCTGCATCCACGAGTTGAGCGCGAGGATCCAGAACGCCGAGAGCGTCGTGCCGAAGGCGACCAGCACGGCGGAGGCCATGTGCACCCAGCCCGGCACGCGGTTCATGCCGAACAGCATCACCCCGAGGAAGGTCGCCTCGAGGAAGAACGCGGTCAGCACCTCGTAGGCGAGCAGGGGGCCCGCGACGTTGCCGACGTTGTTCATGTAGCCCGGCCAGTTGGTGCCGAACTGGAACGACATGACGACGCCGCTCACCGCGCCCATGGCGAAGGTGAGCGCGAACACCTTGGTCCAGCGCCGGTAGGTGGCGAGCCAGGCCGCGTCGCCGGTCCGGGCGTAGCGCGCGCGAAAATAGACCAAAAGCCACGCCAGGCCTATGGTGATACTGGGGAAAAGGATGTGGAAGCCGATGTTGAGCCCGAACTGGGCTCGCGCGAGTTGCAGGGCGTCGCTCGCCTCCATGACACATTATGACCCGGGGCGGTGACGTGGATCAAACCTTGCGTCGGACGACAGGATAACTTAAGGGCGTGAGAGCCTTTCCTTCCGAGCTCGAGCACGAGTACCGCGACGCGCGCTACGAGGAGTACCGCGCGTTCTCGCTGCGCGTGGGCATCGCCGGCGCGCTGCTCACGCTCGGGCTGTGGCTGCGCGACTTCGCCGACGACCCGACCGGCGCGCACGGCACGTTCGAGATCCGCTTCCTGATGGCGGCCGGGGTGCTGGTGTACGTCGTCGGCCTGTGGCGCAGGGTGCCGCGCGGGCTCGCGCTGCTCGCGGGCTACAGCGCGATCGTGGTGATCGAGTTCGTGGTGCTGCGGATCTGGGGGCGGCTCGCGGGCGGCTATACGGCCGGCTTTCCCGGCTACATGTACATCTACCTGCTCACGCCGCTGATGGTGATGCCCTTCGCGCTGTGGGAGGTGCTGCCGGTGCTGGTGCTGATCGGCCTGGTGCCCAACCTGCAGGCGGCGATCGGCATGGCGCCGGGCTTCCCGCTGCTCGCGTTCAACGTGCTGGTGTGGCCGGCGTGCGCGATCGTCGCGTTCTCGCTGTACGAGTTCGACCGCGTCATCCGGCGCCTGTTCCTCGCCCAGCGCCAGGTGCGCGAGCAGGCGATGAAGGACCCGCTGACGCGCCTGGGCAACCGGCGCTACTTCATGGAGCGCGCGCAGGCCGCGCTCGCGCGCAGGCAGCGCCGCGGCGGCAGCCTCGCGGTGCTGATGCTCGACATCGACCACTTCAAGGAAATCAACGACCACTACGGACACCAGGCGGGCGACGACGTGCTGCGCGCGCTCGGCGTCGTGCTCGCCGACTCGGTGCGCAGCGGCGACGTCTGCGGCCGGCTGGGCGGCGAGGAGTTCG
>JBAUTD010000100.1:0-2704 GCA_049582045.1 Burkholderiales bacterium | reverse complement strand
CGCCAGGCGGGCTGGGCGCCGCTCGCCACGCGCGCTCGCCCGATCCTGTGGATTCTGCACCTGTCGCACGCCTGGATCCCTGTGGGCTTCGTGCTGCTGGGGCTGGCGGCCTTCGGCACCGTGATCGGCGCCGCCGCGCTGCACGCCTTTGCGGTCGGCGCGGTTTCGGGCACGATCATGGGCATGATCACGCGCACCGCGCTCGGCCACACCGGCCGCCCACTGGTGGCGGGCGGCGCGGAGATCCTTGCCTACGTGCTCGTTCTCGCCGCGGCCCTGCTGCGCGTCGCCGCGGCGCTCGTCCTCGCCGCCTACCTGCCGCTTGTGATCGCCTCCGCCGCGCTCTGGAGCGCGGCTTTTCTCACCTACTTCGTGGCCTACGCGCCGCGCCTGGCGCGAGCGCGCCTGGACGGCAAGCCGGGCTGAAGGCTTGCGCGGGTCCCGGGGGCGCGTTATATTGCCCGCCATGGGTCCGACCCTCAGGCTTGAGCTTCTCCTCTCCGGCACGGCGCTTCTGCTGGCCGGCCTGCTGCTGCGCCTCGCGCGCACAAACTAAAACCCCCAATTCGGCAGTACCCCTCCCGCCTTTCGCGGCGGATAGGCATTCGTACATTCGCACCCAAGGAGCGCACCATGAGCGGCACAGAGAACTTGATAATCTTCGACACGACAATGCGCGACGGCGAGCAGAGCCCCGGCGCCTCGATGACCAAGGACGAGAAGCTGCGCATCGCCAAGGCGCTGGAGCGCATGAAGGTCGACGTGATCGAGGCGGGCTTCCCGGCCTCGTCCAACGGCGACTTCGAGGCGGTGCGGGCGATCGCGAACACGGTCAAGGACTCGACCGTGGCCGGGCTGTGCCGCGCCAACGACCGCGACATCCAGCGCGGCATCGACGCCCTCAAGGGCGCCAAGTCCTGGCGCGTGCATACCTTCATCGCGACCAGCCCGATCCACATGGAGAAGAAGCTGCGCATGAGTCCCGAGCAGGTGCTCGAGCAGGCGCTGCTTTCGGTGCGTTACGCGAAGAACGCCTGCCCGGACGTCGAGTTTTCGCCCGAGGACGCGAGCCGCTCGGACCCGGACTTCCTGTGCAAGGTGCTCGAGGCGGTGATCAAGGAGGGCGCGACCACGATCAACATCCCGGACACGGTCGGCTACGCGGTGCCGCAGCAGTTCGGGGAGTTCATCAGGAAGCTGCGCGAAAGGATCCCGAACTCGGACAAGGCGGTGTGGAGCGTGCACTGCCACAACGACCTCGGCATGGCGGTGGCGAACTCGCTCGCCGCGGTGATGATCGGCGGCGCGCGCCAGATCGAGTGCACCATCAACGGCCTGGGCGAGCGCGCCGGCAACACCTCTCTCGAGGAAGTGGTGATGGCGGTGCGCACGCGCAGCGACTTCTTCCATCTCGGCACGCGCCTGGACACCACCCAGATCGTTCCGACTTCGCGCCTGGTGAGCCAGATCACCGGCTTCGTGGTGCAGCCGAACAAGGCGGTGGTGGGGGCGAACGCCTTCGCGCACGCCTCCGGCATCCACCAGGACGGCGTGATCAAGGCGCGCCAGACCTACGAGATCATGACCGCCGAGGACGTCGGTTGGAGCACGAACAAGATCGTGCTCGGAAAACTCTCGGGCAGGAGCGCGTTCAAGCAGCGCCTGAAGGAGATCGGCATCGAGCTCGATTCGGAGGACGCCTACAACAAGGCCTTCCAGCGCTTCAAGGACCTTGCGGACAAGAAGGCCGATATCTTCGACGAGGACCTGCAGGCGCTGGTGGCGCAGGAAGCGGGCATGGCGAACGAAGAGCACTGGGCGCTGGTCACAATGAGCCAGGCGAGCGGCATGGGCGAGCGGCCGCACGCGACGGTGGTGCTGTCGGAGGCGGGCAAGGAGCGCAAGGCCGAGGCGCAGGGCGACGGCCCGGTCGACGCTACGTTCAAGGCGATCGAAAGCGTGGCCAAGAGCGGCGCCGAGCTGCTGCTGTACTCGGTCAACGCGGTCACCCAGGGTACCGAGTCGCAGGGCGAGGTGACCGTGCGCCTGGCGAAAGGCGGCCGGGTGGTGAACGGCGTGGGCGCGGACACCGACGTGATCGTCGCCTCGGCCAAGGCCTATGTCAGCGCGCTCAACCGGCTCTCGAGCAAGATGGAGCGCCTCAACCCGCAGCACCAGCTCTAGGGGCCGGCGACCGTGACGGCTCCCAAAATCACTTCCGCCGCCCGCGCCGAGCTGGCGCCCACCGGCCGGCTGCGCGTGGGAATCAACCTGCAGAACTTCCTGCTGGTGAACGAGGCATCGCGGGGCGGCGAGCCCTCCGGCATCGTGCCCGACCTGGCGCGCGAACTGGCGCGCGTCGCCGGCATGGAGTTCGATTTCGTGCCGTTCGACTCCGCGGGCAAGCTCGCCGATGCGGCAAGTACCGGGGTATGGGACGTCGCCTTCCTCGCCGCCGAGCCCGCGCGCGCGAAGGACATCGCGTTCAGCCCTGCGTACCTCGAGATCGAGACAGGCTATCTCGTGCCCGCGCAGTCTCAGATCCGGAGCATCGATGAGGTCGATCGCACCGGCGTGCGGATTGCGGCGGCCGAGAAGAGCGCCTACGACCTGTACCTGACCCGAACCTTGAAGCACGCGACGCTGGTGCGCGCGCCGGGCATCGAGGCGTCCTACCAGCGCTTCGTCGCCGACGGGCTCGAGG